>CAMFLG010000249.1 GCA_945957495.1 uncultured Pseudorhodobacter sp.
TTTGTCGGCGACTTCGCGCATATCGTGTCGCCCTTCGGGGAGCGCGGCGGCAATGGTGGCTTGGGCGATGTGGACTCTTTGGGCTGGCGTCTGGCGGCGATCCTGAAAGGCCGCGCGTCGTTGTCGGCCTTGGCGGCCTATGACCGCGAACGCTGCTATGGCGCCGACGAAAACCTGCTGAATTCGTCCCGCTCTACCCGTTTCATGTCGCCCGAGGATGGGATTGAACGGCTGTTCCGCGATGCCGTGCTGCATCTGGCCAGCCGCGCCGATTTTGCCCGCCCGATGGTGAACTCTGGCCGGTTGTCGAAACCCTGCGTCTACCCGCTGACCGCGCCTGACGCCGATCTGCCCCCGCAATCGCGCCCGGGCGCGGTGGCACCGGATGCCCCGCTGGGCGCCGGATGGCTGACAGAGGCTTTGGGGCGCGATTTCGTACTGCTGTCTCTGGGCGGCACAGCCCCGCAAATCGACGGTCTGCGCAGCCTGCATCCCGATCTGACCGATACGCTGCGCAGCCGCTATCTGGGCGACAGGCCGCAGGCGATCTACCTCATCCGGCCCGATCAGGTGGTCGCCGCCCGCTGGATCAGCGCGGATGAGACGCAAATCAAGGCGGCCCTCGCCGCCGCATGGGAGGGGCGCTGATGGGCCTGATCACCAAATCCAACATCGCCGATGCAGATGATTTCTACGCCCGATTGCTGGCCACGCACCGTGGCCTTACGGCGGAACAAAGTCAGGCGCTGAACGCGCGGTTGATCCTGATCCTTGCCAATCACATCGGCGACGCGCAGGTGCTGCAACAGGCGCTGACGCTGGCCGCCGACTAGTCCGTCAGCCTGCAGACGGGGAAAGCCGCACCCGCCCGGCTGCCGTCAAATGATACACATCGCGGCCTTCGATCACGATGCCCGACAGCGGCCCGCCGTAGGCCGCGCTGCTGTCGATGTTCACCCGGTTGCCGTAATGGGTGGGGGTGTCAATCGCAGTATGGCCGTGGATGATCAGCGGCCCATGGTCGCGCGGATCATCCAGAAACTCGCGCCGAATCCAGATCAGGTCATCCTCGACCTGCGCCGATAGGGCCACGCCCGGCCGGATGCCCGCATGGGCGAAAAACGCCTCGTCCCGCGCAAAGCTGGTCGGTCGGCTTTCCAGAAAGCTGCGGTGGCTTTGCGGCACGGCCGCCACCGCCTCGGCATGAACCGGGGCCACCGGGCGATCAGCCGCGTTCTTGATCCCGTAAGAGGCCAAAGTGGCCGCGCCGCCGATCTTGGGGTGCAGATAGGACAGATCGCTGCGCAGGCCGGGGTCCTGATAGTGCTGGTCGCACAGAAATCCGGTGAACAGCCGGTCATGGTTGCCCTTCAGCACCACCCAATCCTGCCCCGCCGCGATGCCGTCGCTCAGATAGTCGATCACGCCCTTGCTGTCGGGCCCGCGATCCACCAGATCGCCGATATGCACGATCGGGGCTGTGCCATTCTGCGCCATGTCCGCCGCAATCCAGTCGTGCAGGCGGCGCAGCTGGTCAAGATGACCATGAATATCGCCAATCGCGTAAGTATGCATGCAGGCTCCTGAAACGGAAATCCGGGGGCTTTGCCCCCGGACCTTTGCAGTATTTGCGCCAATGCGAATTGGCAAGCGGTATCAGGCAACCTCGAACTGCAACGCCTTGACCTGCTGGAACAAACCCGTCGATTCCAGCGTATCGACCACCTTGGGATCAATCGCCTGATCCAGATACAGGATCGCGATGGCGTCCTGACCCACGCCCGAACGGCCAAGGGTAAAGTTGGCGATGTTGACGTTGTTCTTGCCCATCGTCATCCCCAGCAGACCGATGATGCCGGGCACGTCCTCGTTGGTGGTGTAAAGCATATGCGCGCCAATCTCGGCGTCGATGTTGATGCCCTTGATCTGGATGAATCGCGGTTTGCCGTCGCTGAAGCAGGTGCCCGCCACCGACCGCTCGCGCTTGTCCGTCACCATCGTCACCTTGATATAGGCGTCAAACACCCCGGTCTTTTCCTGCCGCGTGGTGGAAACCTGAATGCCGCGCTCTTTCGCCACGATGGGGGCCGAGACAAGGTTCACATCCGGGTTCGCGGTTTTCATCACGCCCGCAATGACGGCAGAGTTCAGCGCGGCAAGGTTCATGTTGGCGACCGTGCCGTCATACATGATGTTGATCGCCTTGATCGGCTCGTCCGTCATCTGGCCGATGAAGGCGCCCAGATGGCTGGCAAGCTTGATCCACGGCCCCATCACGGCGGCTTCTTCCGCCGTTACGTTCGGCATGTTCAGCGCGTTCTGAACCGCCCCGGTCAGCAGATAATCCGACATCTGCTCTGCCACCTGCAGCGCCACGTTCTCCTGCGCTTCGGTGGTCGCCGCGCCAAGGTGCGGCGTGCAGACGACGTTCGGCAGGCCGAACAGCGGGCTTTCGGTGGCAGGCTCCACCTCGAACACGTCCAGCGCCGCCCCGGCGACATGGCCAGAGGTCAGCGCCTCGGCCAAGGCCACCTCGTCGATCAGCCCACCCCGGGCGCAGTTGATGATCCGCACGCCCTTCTTGGTTTTCGCAAGGTTTTCCTTCGACAGGATGTTGCGGGTCTTGTCGGTCAACGGCACATGCAGCGTGATGAAATCGGCGCGCGCCAGCAATTCATCCAGCTCTACCTTGGTCACACCCAGGGTCTTGGCGCGTTCGTCCGACAGGAAGGGATCATAGGCGACGACCTTCATCTTCAGCCCGATCGCCCGGTCGCAGACGATGCCGCCAATGTTGCCCGCACCGATCACGCCCAGGGTCTTGTTGAACAGTTCAACCCCCATGAACTTCGACTTTTCCCATTTGCCGGCCTGGGTCGAGGCGTTCGCCTCTGGCAGTTGCCGCGCCACGGCGAACATCATCGCAATGGCATGTTCGGCGGTGGTGATAGAGTTGCCGAAAGGCGTGTTCATCACGATGACGCCCTTCTTGGACGCCGCCGGAATATCAACGTTGTCCACCCCGATCCCGGCGCGGCCGATCACCTTCAGGCGGCTGGCCTTTTCCAAAAGCTTTTCGGTGGCCTTGGTGGCCGACCGGATGGCAAGGCCATCGTATTGGTCGATGATGGCGGCAAGCGCCTCTTTATCCTTGCCCAGCTTGGGCATGTAATCGACCTCGACGCCACGGTCGCGGAAGATTTGGACGGCGGTTTCAGACAGTTCGTCAGAGACAAGAACGCGGGGGGCCATGTTTGGGCTCCTATGAGGATGGGGGCGGAACGGTGCGTGAATTCACGCACCCTACGGATGAATTTGGGTAGGGTGCGTGAAAGCCCGATTTTCGCCTTGCGAAATTCGGGTAACACGCACCCTTGGGTCAGGCTTGCGCCGCGATCTCGGCATGAAACGCATGCGCAATCCACGGCATCAGCGCGGCGACATCGGCGGTTTCCACCGTCGATCCGCACCAGATCCGCAGGCCCGCAGGCGCATCGCGATAGGCGCCGATGTCATAAGCCACGCCTGCCTTTTCCAGCCGCTTGGCCACAGCCTTGGCAAAAGCCTCGCCATCCTTGATCCGCGCATCGGCGAATTTCAGGCAAACGCTGGTGGTCGAGGCGATCTTGGCCGTCTCGGCCAGATTTTGCAGCCAGGGGTTCGCGGCGCAGAAATCCCAGACCACCTGCGCATTCGCTGCCGCCCGGTTCACCAAACCCTGCAGCCCGCCCACCGATTTCGCCCATTTCAGCGACACAAGATAATCTTCCACCGCCAGCATCGACGGCGTGTTGATCGTTTCGCCCACGAAGATGCCTTCGGTGATCTTGCCCTTCGAAGTCATGCGGAAAATCTTCGGCAGGGGCCATGCGGGCGTATAGGTTTCCAACCGCTCCACCGCGCGGGGGCTCAGCACGATCATGCCATGCGCGCCCTCACCCCCCAGCACCTTCTGCCAAGAGAAGGTCACGACATCCAGCTTGTCCCAGGGCAGGTCCATCGCAAACGCAGCCGATGTCGCATCGCAAATCGTAAGGCCAGCGCGATCCGCCGGGATCGCATCGCCATTCGGCAGGCGGCAACCGCTGGTCGTGCCGTTCCAGGTAAACACCACATCAGCATCGAAATCGACGGTGGCGAAATCAACGATCTGGCCATAGGGGGCCTTCTTGACCACGGCATCCAGCTTCAACTGCTTGACCACATCCGTGACCCAGCCTTCGCCAAAGCTTTCCCAGGCCAGCATTTCCACTTTGCGGGCGCCCAACAGCGACCACATTGCCATTTCCACAGCGCCGGTGTCCGAACCGGGGACGATGCCGATGCGGTAATCGGCGGGCACGCCCAGAATGTCACGGGTCAGGTCAATCGCCTCGCGCAGCTTGGCCTTGCCGACAGCGGCACGGTGCGAGCGGCCAAGGGGCGCATCGCCAAGCATATCAAGGGTATAACCGGGGATCTTGGCGCAAGGGCCAGAAGAAAAGCGCGGGTTCGCCGGGCGCGCGGCCGGGGTCTGCAGATCAGACATGGTATCCTTCCAGATATAAGCCCCCCGTTGGGGAGGGGTGTCCCGTCGCCGGAAATACGGGGCCACCCGGGCTGGCACAAGCCGGAAAATCACGCTAAAGCGCCGCATCGCCCGCAAAAAACGACGCAGGCCTCCACTATCGGAAACTTTGCATGTTTGTAGCCACCCTGCTGACCAACCCCGCCCGCCCGCAACTGGACCGTATCACGGTGGAATCCCTGCGCAACGCCTGGGGCGGCGGCGACGCGGTCTGGCTTGATCCCGGTGTGGCCGCCGACATCGCCTTGCCCGCCATGCCCGAAAATCGTTGGGAGGTGTGGCAAAACCTGCAATCGCTGGGCGTTGATCTGGTGGTGCAACCCAGCCAAGGCCGCAAGAAACGCCTGCTCATCGCCGATATGGACAGCACGATGATCCAGCAGGAATGCATCGACGAACTGGCGGATGAGGCCGGGGTGGGCGCCTATGTCGCCGGTATCACCGCCCGTGCGATGAATGGCGAGCTGGATTTCGAATCCGCCCTGCGCGAACGCGTCGGCCTGCTCCGTGATCTGCCAGAGGCGGTGATTGCCCGCGTCATCCGCGATCGCATCACCCTGATGCCGGGCGGCCCGGCCCTTCTGGCCACCATGAAAGCCAACGGCGCCTATTGCGCCTTGGTGTCGGGGGGGTTCACCGCCTTCACCGCGCAGATCGCGGCTGTGCTGGGCTTTGACGAAAACCGCGCCAACACCCTGTTGATCGAGGGTGGCAAACTGACCGGAAAGGTGGCGGAGCCGATCCTGGGCAAGGCCGCCAAGGTGCAGGCCCTGGAACAGATATCGGCCCGTCTGGGCCTGACCCCGGCGCAGGCGATTGCCGTTGGCGATGGCGCCAATGATCTGGGCATGCTGGGCCTGGCCCTGTCTCTTATACACATCT
>CAMFLG010000250.1 GCA_945957495.1 uncultured Pseudorhodobacter sp.
AACGGAAGGGAAATTCATCGCAACTCTTTGAGAGCGCAGGATTAACCCGTGGCTTGCCGCCAGAATCCGCTGTATTTTTTCTGTGCTTTTCCCGTGGTTTTTCCGTGCTGACGCGCGGAGGCCGAAACGGGCGTTAACTTTTGGTCAGCCGCAGCAGCGACTCAGGTGAATTTGTTGTCGCGCGGGAAGCCGCGCGGGGCCATGCGGCCTGCGGTGGCGCGGGCGGCCTGCCATTCGGACAGATCGGTTTCGGTGCGGGTGCGGCCCGCCGGGTCTTTCCACGCAAGGCCAGCGGCAAGGGTGAAGGTGATGGCGTCCGACAGGCCGCCGTCCTTGTATTTTTGCAGGCGCACGCCCTTGCCTTTGGACATTTCCGGCAGATCGGCCAGCGGGAATACCAGCACCTTGCGGTTGTCGCCGACAACGGCGACATGATCGCCCGAGGCCTTGCGACACAGCGCGGTTTTCACGCCTGCGCCAAGGGTCAGTACCTGTTTGCCCGCACGGGTTTGCGCCAGCACCTCATCCGAGGGCACGACAAAACCGTCGCCTGCGGTGGAGGCGACCAAGAGTTTCTCGCCCGGGCGGAAGATTTGCAGATCGACGATTTCGGAATCGTTCGGAAGGTCCACCATCAGGCGAACGGGTTCGCCCATGCCGCGCCCGCCGGGCAGGTTGACCCCGACCAGCGTGTAGAAGCGGCCATTGGCGCCAACCAGCAGGATCTTATCGGTGGTTTCGGCATGGAAGGCGAAACGCGGGCCGTCGCCGTCCTTGAATTTCTGTTCGGCGGCCAGATCGACATGGCCTTTCAGCGCCCTGATCCAGCCCATCGCAGAGCAGATCACGGTGATCGGTTCGCGTTCGATCATCGCCTCGAACGAAACTTCTTCAACCTCGCCCGCCTCGGCGAAGGCGGTGCGGCGTTTGCCGATCACAGAGTCTTTGCCGAATTGCTTGCGGATGGATTCGAGTTCGGTGCCGACCTGTTTCCATTGCAGCGCATCGCTGGACAGCAGGCTGGCAAGCCCGGCGCGTTCGGCCATGAGGGCGTCGCGTTCGGCGATCAATTCCATCTCTTCCAGCCGACGCAGGGAGCGCAGACGCATGTTGAGGATGGATTCGGCCTGAAGTTCCGAAAGTTCGCCGACGCCCGGCGCGGGCGAGATATAGTCCTTTTCCGACAGCGCGCGTTTGTGCGCCCTGCCCCAGGTTTCGCGCATCAGCGCGGATTTGGGATCATCGTCATAGCGGATGATGTCGATGACGCGATCCAGATTGAGGAAGGTCAGGATGAAGCCTGCCAGAATTTCAAGCCGGTGGTCGATCTTTTCAATGCGGTGCTGGCTGCGGCGCAGCAGAACCTCGCGCCGGTGATCGAGGAAGGCGCGCAGAACCTCTTTCAGCGAGCAGACCTTGGGCACGCGCCCGTCGATTAGCACGTTCATGTTCAGCGAAAAGCGGCTTTCCAGATCGGAGGATTTGAACAGCGCCGCCATCAGCATATCGGGTTCGACGGTGCGCGAACGCGGTTCCAGCACGATACGGATGTCATCGGCGGATTCGTCGCGGATGTCGGCCAGAAGCGGGATCTTCTTGAGCTGGATCAGTTCGGCCAGCTTTTCGATCAGGCGCGATTTCGGCACCTGATAGGGAATTTCGCTGATGATGATTTGCCAGGTGCCACGGCCCAGATCCTCGACATGCCATTTGGCGCGGGTGCGGAAAGAGCCGCGCCCAGTGCGGTAGGCCTCTAGTATCGCCGAACGGGGTTCGACGATGACGCCGCCGGTGGGGAAATCGGGGCCGGGGATCAGGGTGACAAGCGCCTCGTCCGACAGGTCGGGATCGGCCATCAGCGCGTGGCAGCCCTGAATCAGCTCATCCAGATTGTGCGGCGGGATGTTGGTGGCCATGCCGACGGCGATACCGGAGGAGCCGTTGGCCAGAAGGTTCGGGAAGGCGGCGGGCATGACCACCGGTTCCTCTAGCGTGCCGTCATAGTTCGGACGGAAATCGACGGCGTTTTCGGTCAACCCCTCCATCAGGGTTTCGGCGATGGCGGTCAGACGCGCCTCGGTATAGCGGCTTGCTGCCGGGTTATCGCCGTCGATGTTGCCGAAGTTGCCCTGACCATCGACCAGCGGATAGCGGACGTTGAAATCCTGCGCCAGCCGCGCCATCGCATCGTAAATCGCGGCGTCGCCGTGCGGGTGGTAGTTGCCCATCACGTCGCCAGAGATTTTGGCGGATTTGCGGAAAGCCGAGGTGGCGGACAGCCGCAATTCGCGCATGGCGTAAAGGATGCGGCGATGCACAGGCTTCAGCCCGTCGCGGGCATCGGGCAATGCGCGGTGCATGATGGTGGACAGCGCATAGGTCAGATAGCGTTCCCCGATTGCACGGGCCAAAGGCTCTGCAAGGGTGACGGATTCAATCTGCGGGCCATCATCATCTTCGGACATGGGCTTTGTGTAGTGTGCGCGCTGCGAGTGGTCCAGACCGAAAAAACCGGATAGAGTGCGGGAAAATCGGATGACGGGACGGGTATGGCACGGGTGAAACGCGGCTTTGGCGCCGGGATCAGAACGATGTGGTGGATGGCGGCGCTGTGTGCTGCGATTTATGCGGTGATGGTGTTCGTGGGCCGCGATCATGGCCAGCAGCGCGCCGGATTGGCGGGGGTTGCGACGGAACCGAAACCGGTGGCGGTGGTCGAGGTGGGGGCCGCGCCCCCGGTGGGAGAGGTGAAGGCGGCGGATGCCAAGCCACCCACGCCGCCAACATCGGGCGCGCCGCAGCCCTTGTCGGTGACGGCAGAGGCGGCGGTGGCCAAGGCTGCGGCGGCAAGCGCGACGGGCGTGGTGACGATTACGCCGGAGGATTTGCTGAAACCGGGGCAAAGCCTGGGGCAGATGCTGGTGGTCACGGGGCGCGGTGCGGTGGTGCGCGAGGGGCCGGGGATTCAATACAAGCTGGTGGCGCGGCTGATGCAGGGCACACCTGCGCAAGAGGTGGTCTTGCCAGAGCAGTTGGTGGGCTGGATGGTGATTCAGTTTGACGATCAGGGCCAGCGCAAGCAGGGCTATGTCGCGGTAAAGCTGATGGGCAAGGGCTGACTTCCACCCGTTTCAAAAAACAAGGCGCAGGCATGCAACGGACGATTCTGATTACGGGATGCTCTTCGGGCATCGGCTATGACGCGGCCAAGGGGTTGGCGGCGCGCGGCTGGCGGGTGTTTGCCACCTGTCGGCAAGAGGCTGACTGCGCGCGGCTGCGCGGCGAGGGGCTGGAAAGCTTTGTGCTGGATTACGCCGATGAGGCCAGCATCGCGGCGGCGGTGGCAGAGGTTGGGGCGCGCACCGGCGGCAGGTTGGATGCGCTTTACAACAACGGCGCTTTCGCCTGCCCGGGTGCTGTGGAGGATCTGCCGCGCGGTGCCTTGCGGGCGATTTTCGAGACGAACCTGTTTGGCTATCACGATCTGACGCGGCAGGTGATCCCGCTGATGCGGGCGCAAGGCGGCGGGCGGATCATCAACTGTTCGTCGGTGCTGGGGCTGGTGGCGCTGAAATGGCGCGGCGCCTATGTGGCGACGAAATTCGCCATGGAGGGGCTGACGGATGTGCTGCGGATCGAGATGGCGGGCACCGGCATCAAGGTGATCCTGATCGAGCCGGGGCCGATCACATCCAGCATCCGCGCCAATGCGATTCCGCATTTCGAGCGTTGGATTGATTGGGAAAATTCGGCGCGGGCAGAGGAATATGCCAGCTTGCGCGGGCGGCTATACAATGGCGGCGCGCCAGATACCTGGGAACTGCCTGCCAGTGCGGTGACGGCGAAATTGATCAAGGCGCTGGAGCATCCGAACCCGAAACCGCGCTACTATGTGACGGTGCCGACTCATCTGATGGGGTTTCTGCGCCGTATCCTGCCGGTGCGGCTGCTGGATTGGGTGATTGCAAAGGGGTGACGCGCTGCGGCGATTTCACATTCGCCTTTTGCGCCGAGGGCGGCTAAATCGGGGCTTCAGCGAAAGGGCTGCGCCATTATGAACGATACGATCTTTTATCTGGGCGTGATCGCCTGCTTTGTGACGGTCATCATCCTGACTGTGGGCATCGGCGGTTTCGTCAAAGGCGGTGAGTTCAACCGCAAGCATTCCAACCGGATGATGCGCTGGCGGATCATCGCGCAGGCGACGGCGGTGATCCTGATCGTGGCGTTTTCCTATGTGCGCAGCCTTGGGGGCAACTGATGGTTGTGCTGTCGAAGATCTACACCAAGACCGGCGATAAGGGCGAAACCGCGCTGGGGGACGGCGCGCGGGTGCCGAAATATGCGGCGCGGGTATCGGCCTATGGCACGGTGGACGAGGTGAATGCCACGGTGGGGCTGGCGCGGTTGCATGCAGCAGACGAGATTGATGCGGCGCTGGCGCGGGTGTCGAATGATCTGTTCGATCTGGGTGCAGACCTGTGTACGCCGGATATGGAAAACGACGCCTCTGCCCCCTACCCCAGGCTGCGGATGATCGCCGCGCAGGTAGAGCGGCTGGAGGCCGAGATTGACGTGATGAACGCGCGGCTGACGCCGCTGCGGTCGTTCATTTTGCCGGGCGGATCGGCGCTGGCGGCGCATCTGCATCTGTGCCGCACGGTCTGTCGGCGGGCGGAGCGGCTGGTGGTGGAACTGGCGAGCCTTGAGCCGGTGAACCCCGAGGCCGTGCGCTATCTGAACCGGCTGTCGGATTGGTTCTTTGTCGCCGGGCGGATTGCCAATTCTGACGGCAAGGACGATGTGCTGTGGGTGCCCGGACTGACGCGGTAGCGCCCGGGATCTGGCGGCGAAGCGGGGGGTTTTGCACCCCCGCCTTACCCGGCCCGATCCTTGCGGCTCGTGCGTTCGGCGCTGATGATCTTCCACTGGAAGATCATCCGGGCGCGCCTCACCCCGCAGAGTATTTGAGCCAATGTGAAGGCAAATTTTTGTTAAATTGGCGGGACTTTTGGCTGGCGTCAGGATTCGATGGGCAGCCAGACTTCATAGCCGCCATCGCCCGTCATGCCGTTGAATTCGGGCGGGTAGTATTCCACCGAAGCGCCCTTGCGCGGGCGGTATTCGGGGCGGGTCATCCAGGAATTGTAGATCTCTGACCAGACGGCGTTCATGGTTGAGATGTGGCCTTTGGTGGCAAAGCGGGCGTAGCGGCCTTCGATGGTGACGGCGGCAAAGCCATCCGGCAGGGTCGCGGTGGCAGGCACCTCTTGGCCGCAGATGTAGTCGAAGGTTCCCGCATCTTCCGAGAAATTGTGAACGATTCCATAGTAATCGTCTGGGGTGGCGCCGAGGACGCGGTGGCCTTCGGCGTTATAGGCGGCCCATTGCGCCGGGATTTCGGCGCGGGTCTGCATGTCATAGC
>CAMFLG010000251.1 GCA_945957495.1 uncultured Pseudorhodobacter sp.
GCCTTTGGCATGGGCATAGACCGCATCGCCATGCTGAAATACGGCATCCCCGACCTGCGCGCCTTCTTCGAATCCGACCTGCGCTGGCTGCGCCACTACGGCTTTGCCGCGCTGGACATGCCCGATCTTGCAGGTGGTCTTTCCGCCTGACCTCGTAGGATGGGCAATCTGCCCATCCCCCATCCCGAATACCGGGCTAAAGCACCGTCATAACCTCTACCACCTGCGGTGCGACGGCCAGCAGCACCAGGGCGGCAAAGGCGATGCCCACGCACAGGCGAAGCACATTGCTGCGCTTGCGGTTCTTGGGAATGTCAAACATGGGGTCCATCATCCGGCCCTTATACACCGAAGCACCCGGAAAATTGTGGCACTGACCCCGCATCTGCGGCGACAACCCGTTTCCAAACCGGAAACCCGGCCCTGCCCGCTTTCCCTTTCCCGCCCGATGCGCTAATGGCGCTGGCAAGCATATCCGAAGGCGCATCCCATGAAATTCACCCTGTCCTGGCTGAAAGATCACCTCGAAACCACGTCCTCGCTGGACGACATCCTTTATGCCCTCACCGATCTGGGGCTGGAGGTGGAAGAGGTGGTTAACCCCCTGGCCAAGCTTGCGCCCTTCACCCTTGCGAAAGTGCTGCACGCCGAAAAGCATCCCGACGCCGACAAGCTGCGCGTCTGCCGCGTGCTGACGGATGAGGGCGAAAAGCAGATCGTCTGCGGCGCGCCCAACGCCCGTGCCGGCATCACCGTGGTCTTGTGCAAACCCGGCGACTATGTGCCCGGCATCGACGTGACGCTGGGCGTGGGCAAGATCCGTGGTGTTGAAAGCCACGGCATGATGGCCTCGGAACGCGAACTGGAACTGTCGGACGAACATAACGGCATCATCGAGCTGCCCTCGGGCGAGGTTGGCCAGAAATTCGCCGACTGGCTGGCGATCAACCGCCCCGGTCTGGTGGACCCGATGATCGAGATCAAGATCACCCCGAACCGCCCCGATGCGCTGGGCGTGCGCGGTGTGGCCCGCGATCTGGCCGCGCGCGGTCTTGGCACGCTGAAACCGCTGGAGGTGCCCACGATCAAGGGCGGCTTTGCCAGCCCGGTGCAGGTGGAAATCCACCCGGACCTTAAGGCGAAAGGCTGCCCGCATTTCGCAGGCCGCACCATTCGCGGCGTGAAAAACGGCGCCTCGCCCGATTGGCTGCAAAACCGCCTGAAGGCGATCGGCCTGCGCCCGATTTCGGCTTTGGTCGATATCACCAACTATTTCACATTCGGCCTGAACCGCCCGCTGCACGTCTTTGACGTGGCAAAGGTACAGGGCAAGCTGCGCATCCATGCGGCGGCGGGGGGCGAGGAATTTCTGGCGCTTGACGGCAAGACCTACACCCTGCGCGCGGGCCAGATGGTGATTTCCGACGATCAGGGCGTGGAATCGCTGGCCGGGATCATGGGCGGCGAGGTTTCGGGCTGCACCGATACCACGACCGATGTTTTCCTTGAATCCGCCTGGTGGGATCCGATCACCATTGCCACCACGGGCCGCGCGCTGAAAATCAACTCTGACGCCCGCTATCGCTTTGAGCGCGGCGTTGATCCGGCCTTCACCCGCCCGGGGCTGGACCTTGCCACGCAGATGATCCTTGACCTTTGCGGCGGTGAGGCGTCCGACGTGGCAGAGGATGGCGCCCCCATCGACACCACGCGCGCCTACCGGCTGGACCCTGCGCGCGTGATCAGCCTTGTCGGCATGGACATTCCCGCCGACGAACAGCGTCGCACGCTGCAGGCGCTGGGCTTCACCCTGTCGGGCGATATGGCTACGCCGCCCACCTGGCGCCCCGATGTTCTGGGCGAGGCGGATCTGGTCGAAGAGGTTGCGCGCATCGCCTCGCTCTCATTGCTGCAAGGCAAGCCGCTGAAACGCGCCGTCGCAGGCGTGCCGCGCCCGATCCTGACGCCGTTGCAGGTGCGCGAACGCGCCGCCCGCCGGATGATCGCCGGTCTGGGCTATAACGAATGTGTCACCTACAGCTTTATTGATGCGACGGCGGCCAGCCTGTTCGGCGGCGGTGCCGATGCGGTCAAGATCGACAACCCGATTTCGTCGGAAATGACCCACCTGCGCCCCGATCTGCTGCCCGGCCTGTTGCGCGCCGCCGCCCGCAATCAGGCGCGCGGTTTCGCGGATATGGCGCTGTTCGAGGTTGGCCCGGTGTTTCAGGGCGGCGAGCCCGGCGAACAGCACCTGCAGGCCACAGGCCTGTTGATCGGCGCCAGTGCCGGGCGTGACCCGCACGGATCGCGCCGCATGGTCGATCTGTACGACGCCAAGGCCGATGCAGAGGCGGTTCTGGCCACGCTTGGCGCCCCCGCCCGCGTGCAGATCAGCCGCAAGGCCGCCGCCTGGTGGCATCCGGGCCGCTCTGGCGTGATCGGGCTTGGGCCGAACGTGATGGCGACCTTTGGCGAGGTGCATCCGAAAATCCTTGCCGCGCTGGATGTCAAAGGCCCTGCTGTTGCCTTCACCGTGCTGGTGGCCAATGTGCCGCAGCCCAAGGTCAAAACCCCGACCAAACCGGCGCTGGTGCTGTCTGACCTGCAGGCGGTGGACCGCGACTTCGCCTTCGTGGTGGACAAGGGGGTCGAGGCGCTGACGGCAGTGAACGCCGCGCAAGGCGCCGACAAGGCGCTGATCGAAAGCGTCCGCGTCTTTGACCAGTTCACGGGTGAGAAGGCCGAGGCGCAGATGGGTCCGGGCAAGAAATCCATCGCCCTGACGGTGCGCCTGCAACCCAGCGACAAGACCCTGACCGAGGCGGATATCGAGGCGGTTTCGGCCAAGATCATCGAAAAGGTGCAAAAGGCCACTGGCGGCACCCTGCGCGGCTAAGGCGCGCGCCACCGCAAACGCGGTGGCGTCTGCCCGTCCGGGCGGCAAAACGCGCCTTCGTTAACCATGTGGCGTATGCCAAAACGTAGGCACGCTTGGCATACGCAAAAAGCACGCAAAACATACGCGGATTTTCGGCGCTTTCGCGGCATTAACCTTGTGCGGAACCCGGTTCCCCAGCGTCACACTTGACGCAATTTCGGGCGGTTCTACTCTGCCCGGCATGGAATACGATTACATCATCGCAGGCGGCGGCTCTGCCGGATCGGTGCTGGCCGCGCGCCTGTCCGAAGACCCGGGCACAACGGTTTGCCTGATTGAATCCGGCGGGCAGGGGCGGGATTTGCTGATCCGCGCCCCGGCGATGGTGGCAGCGATGGTGTCTGGCCGCCCACCTATCCACAACTGGTCGTATCACACCATGCCACAGGCCGGGCTGAACGGCCGCCGTGGCTTTCAGCCGCGCGGCCGCGCTTTGGGCGGATCATCCGCGATCAACGCCATGCTTTACACCCGCGGTCACCCCTCCGATTACGATGAATGGGCCGATCTGGGGGCGTCAGGCTGGGATTGGCAATCGGTTCTGCCCTATTTCCGCAAAGCGGAAGGCAATGCCCGTGGCGCCAGCCCCCTGCACGGCGCCACCGGCCCCTTGCAAGTGGGTGATCAGCTGTACCCCCGCCCAATCTCCCGCGCCTTTGTGCAGGCGATGGGTGATGTGCAAGTGCCGGAAACCAAAGACTTTAATGGCACGGTGCAAGACGGCGCGGGCCTCTATCAAGTCACGCAATTTCACCACGGCGCGCGCAAAGGCGAACGCTGTTCCGCCGCCGCAGCCTATCTGCACCCGGTGATGAACCGACGCAATCTGACCGTCCTGACCCACACGCAGGCGCAGAAAATCACCCTCGACGGCACCCGCGCCACCGGCCTGATCGTCGAGCGTGGTTGGAAAGCCCTGCATCTGACCGCCCGGCGCGAAGTGATCCTGTCTGCCGGTGCATTTGGGTCGCCGCAGCTCTTGATGCTGTCAGGCATCGGCCCCGAGGATGAGTTGCGCGCCCATGGCATCCCCGTGATCCATGCGCTTGAAAACGTGGGTAAAAACCTGCAGGATCACCTTGATTTCACCATCTCGCATCAAAGCCTGCGCCCTGATGTCGTGGGCCTGAATCCCAAGGGGTTGCTGCGCCTTGCCAAGGCCGGACTGCATTGGCGCAAGACGGGTGAGGGGCTTTTCGCCTCGCCCATGGCCGAAGGCGGTGCGTTTTTCCGTTCGACCCCGGATCAGCCGAAACCCGATCTGCAGATCCATTTCGTCGTCGGCATCGTCGATCAGCATATGCGCAAACTTCATCTGGCGGATGGATTTTCCGCCAATGTCTGCGTGCTGCGCCCCGCCTCGCGCGGCCAACTTGGTCTGGCCTCTTCCAACCCCGGCCATGCCCCGCGGATTGATATGGGATTTCTCAGCGATCCCAAAGATTTGGCAACCCTGATGCGCGGCGCGCGCCTGACCGAGGCGATGCTGCAAAGTCCCGCCTTGGCGCCCTGGCGCGGCAAGCGGTACTATCCGCATGATGGCAGCGACGCCGGGTTGGAGGCCGCGATCCGCAGCCACGCCGACACGATTTACCACCCCGTCGGCACCTGCCGCATGGGCAGCGATGCCGATGCTGTCACCACGCCCGACCTGCGGGTCAACGGGCTGCAGAGCCTGCGTGTCGTCGATGCCTCGGTGATGCCGCGCCTGATCGGCGGCAACACCAACGCCCCCACCATCATGATTGCCGAGCGTGCCGCAGACCTGATCGGGCGTTAGAGGATTATTAAGCCTCGTGGGGTATTCTCAACGCTTAGGCTTTGCTTTCCACGTTCCGAACCATGCCCCGATCCGCCCGAAAAATCCCTTCGCCTGCGTCTTTGCCACCGCCGCCTGCGCCTCTACCCCGTCCCAGGTTTCTTCCACCCCGGCCACCGCAGGTTCCACGGTGCGTTCCCAGAATTGCAACCACATCCGCCGCAGCATGAACAGACCCAGCGCCAAGGCCAGCAAGACGATGATGTTCACCCAAGGAATGATCCGCACATCCGGCCCGGCGACTTCTTTCACCGAAACCGCATTGGGGTAGATCGACAAGAACGGGAACCGCCAGCCGTAATGCGTGACCGAAACCCAGGTCGGATCATTGGCCAGCGATTTGAGGTTTCCGGCCTCTGCCTGCAGGTTGGAACTGTCATATTTGAAATAGGGCGGCCAGACCCAGCCGGTATCCTCGTTGCGGTAAACGATCACCGACCCGTCAGGAAACGCCGCCTCGATAAAGCGGATGTCGCGTGTCACGGTGCTTTCGGCCGTGCCGGTATCGGGCGAGGAATAGGCCCAGGAATTTTCCGGGCCAACTGTGGTCAAACGGTTATAAGTGCCCGTAATCCTGACGATATCATGCTGCGGCAGCGTGTAATGCAGGAACGCCGCGGCCAAGAGGACCAGCACGATCCGGATCGTCCATTTCACATAGGTC
>CAMFLG010000252.1 GCA_945957495.1 uncultured Pseudorhodobacter sp.
GGTAAAGCCTTCCAGTGCCCCACGAATGCCCAAGAGCGAGCCTTGCACCCCATTGCCCACCATCAGCAACATCACGCCCAGCAACAACGGCCAGGAATGGGCAAGAACTCTCAGCATCATCGCGCTCCGCTCGTTTTCGCCACCCTAACAGGCTGCGTCCGCCGTTGGGGGAAAATTGCGACGGCGCGGCGTGCGCGCGCGGCAAGCCCCGCCTCAGGGGATCAAAAGCGAGGCATCACCGTAGGAAAAGAACCGGTACTTTTCCGCCAACGCATGCGCATAGATCCGGTCGATCCGGCCCTTGCCCATCAGCGCGGCCACCAGCATCATCAGCGTCGATTTCGGCAGATGGAAATTCGTCATCAACGCATCCGCCACGCGGAACCGGTAGCCGGGATAGATGAAAATATCGGTGGTGCCCTGCCAGGGTTCCATCCGTCCCGAGGCCGCCGCCGTCTCGATCAGCCGCAGCGCCGTGGTGCCCACCGGAATAACCCGCCCGCCCGCCGCCTTGGTTGCGTTGATCTCGGCCGCGGCCTCTGCCGTGACCTGCCCCCATTCGGCGTGCATCTTGTGGCTGGTCACATCTTCCACCTTCACCGGCAGGAACGTACCCGCGCCGACATGCAGGGTGACTTCGGTAAATGTCACCCCCTTGGCCGCCAGCGCCTCCAACAGCGGGCGGTCAAAATGCAGGCTGGCGGTGGGGGCGGCTACCGCGCCGGAATGGCGGGCGAAAACCGTCTGATAATCGGTCTTGTCTTGCGCATCCGCCGCCCGCTTGGCCGCGATATAGGGCGGCAGGGGCATCGCCCCAGCCTCATTCAACGCCGCATCAAAGTCATCCCCGCCAAGGTTGAACTCCAGCCGCAGATCAGTTTCCGACTTCCCGGCGACCGTGGCGGAGAACTGATCGGAAAACCGGATCACCTCACCGACATTCACCTTGCGCAACGGCTTGGCCAACGCGCGCCAGCCCTGCGCCTGCGGTTCCAGCAGGGTGATTTCCACCTTCGCCACCGCGTCGCCACGCTGCCGCTGCCCAAACAGCCGCGCCGGGATCACCTTGGTGTTGTTCAGAACCAGCCGGTCGCCCGCCTTGAACAGATCGACCAGATCGTAAACATGCAGATCGCGGATCGCATCGCCTTCGGCCAGCAGCAACCGGGCCGAGGGGCGCGGCTGCGCGGGCCTTGTGGCAATCAGCGCCTCGGGCAGGTCAAAATCGAAATCCGAAAGCTTCATCCGCCACTCCCTGATGCAACCGGCGGCGGCCGGCGGAAAATGTCGCGGAACATGCCGGGGGTAAAGATCGACAACGGGTTGACCGAAATCGCCGGGGCAGCCGCCGTCCCGGTCAGGCTGTAGTTGAACCCCAAAACCCCTTCGCCGCGCTTGCTGATGATCGCGCCGATGCCGTTCAGCATGTAGATCGGCGACACCACGCCCTGCAGATCAAGCGCGCCGGTGCCAAGCTGATAGGTGCCATCCATCGACACGCCCAGCGATGCGCCGGTGGCAGAGCCCTTCTGCACCGTCACCTGCTCTGGCGTCAGAACAAAGCTGCCATCGGCCTCGGCGAACAGCAGCCCCGGCCCGTTCAGTTGTTCCAACAGCCCCACCACCGAAATCAGGTTCAGCATTTCGGCCAGAACGTTGGTATCTACCACCCTGAAATTCCGGATCTGCACTGACCCGTCGTAATAGCCCTCCTTGGGCTGCGGCAGCAGTTGCAGGTCCAGCGTGCCCCCCCGCGCACCCGAAAACACGCCAGCGGCAGCCAGCGCAGCCCCGGCATCCTTCGATTGCAAACGCACCGCACTGCCATTGGTCGATGGCACAACCGTGCCCTTCACCGGCGTTTTTCCGTTCAGACTGGCGACGAAATCGCCGTTCAGCGATCCGGCCAGACTGAACTTGCCCTGAAACCCGGTCAGCGCGATACCGGACGAAACCCGCAAACTGTCCAGCCGCAGGTCCAGCGGCCCGCCGCTGCTGCCGCCCGAGGATTTGCGCTGGCTGGCCCCCGGCATCTTGCGCATATCGACCGACCCGCCGGTCACGGCGATCCCCACCGCCTTGTTCGCACCCCGCCCGCGCAACTCTACCGGCGCATCCAGCCAGTTGCCCATCTGCACCCGGTCAAACCGCGCCAGATCAAGCCCGCCGCCCGCCTGCATCGTCACCGATCCCGTGGCCTTCAGCCCCGCCGCATCCAGCGTGATCTGTTCCACCTTCGGCGGGCTGCCCAGCCGCACCTGCGCCTCCAGCCGCCCCAGCCCGGCGGCAGGTTTTGACCAGCCCAGTTCCGGGATCGCAAGCCCGATCCGGTTCAGGTCTGTCACCAGCGACAGTTGGCCCGGCTGGCCCTTGGCAAGGTCGATCACGATCTGACCCTGCCCTTCACCCGAAACCATTCCCTTGGGCAGACCCAGCCCGAATTCCGAAACCGTCGCCTGCGACAGCGTCACCGTGCCTTCGATCCGCGCCGTGCCCTTGCGGGCAGGATCAAAGCTTTGCGAATAGTTCACATCGAAGGGCACCGCGCCAATCTTGCCCGGCCCCGAAATCAGCAGACCCTTGGTATCGGCAGATACGTCCAGCGCATCCGCCACGATCTTGCGACCCGGCACTACGCTGTCGGATGAAAACCCCGTCACGGTGCCTTGCACATGATAATCCACATCCGGCAGCGCGATCTTCTTCTGCAACGGCAGCCGCAACTGCGTCACAATCCGCGCCTCGCCCTGCCCCAGCGTCACCGGCTGATCCGCCTTGGTCATGAAGTGGAACGGCGGTTGATCCAGCAGCGACAGCGCCGCCGTCAGGCTGGACACCGTGGACAGCGTGATATCGGCAATCGCGGGTTTGCGTGTCACATCGCCGATCTTGAACACCGATCCGGCCATGTCGATCTGCCCGCCCTCGGGCGGCGTGACCGTACCCTTCGACATCACCATCGTATAGGTCTTGCCGTCAATGCTGGCATAGCCATAGCCCGCCTTGATCGGCGGCAGCGTCGCCAGAAAGATCGCATCGGCGTTGGCGAAATCATAGCCCAGATGCAGCATGGGCTCTTTGCCCGGCGCGATGCGCACCGCTGCCTGCACATTGGTCAGATCACCCGTCAGAACGTTCTTTTGCACCCAGGCCCGCGTGCCCGGCACCAGCCGCATCGGCCACAGCGCCAGCAGCCGGTCGTGCGAAATCTCGTTCAGCGCCATATCGACAGAGGCGCTCCACCCCTTGGCATCCGCGCTGATCACCCCGCCCAAGGTCAGCCGCCGCCCATCCTCGGTCAGGCTCAGCTGGCCAATATCCACCGTGAACGGCGCCAGCCGCAGCCGCAGGTCCAGCGCGCCTTGCGAAAAGGTGACGGGTTCCTCGAACAGCCCCTCCGGGTCCACCGACACCTGACTGAACTGCAACTGCGTCACAAAGGAATCCGGCATCTCGCCCGCCAGCGCCCCGGTGATCGCGCTGCCATCGGCGCGGGTCAGATAGCTTTGCCCCACGGCCTGCACCTTCAGCGTGCTGCTTTGCACCGACAGATCGCTGATCACGATCTCGCCCCGCGCCGGATCGAAATGCAGCGCCATCCCCGCCCGGTCAAAGGCAATCGGCTGCGCCTGCGGGCTGGGTTGCAGGGCACCTGCGTCAAACTGCAGCGTGGCCTCCATGGCCGAGATTCCCGCAGGCACCAGCGTCGCCGCGAAATGCCCCGAAATCGGCGCATCCACCGCCCCCGCCCAGGCCAGGGGCGGCGACTGCGCCGCAATATCGCGCGCGGCCACACCCGTTACATCCGCCGTCACCCGCAACTCATCCGTGCCCTTTGGTGACACCGCCGTCACCGCCGCCTGCGCCGGGCGCGCACCGCCATTGTCCAGCGACAGGCTCAGCCGCGCCGTCAGCGCATCTGCGGCGTTTTCCAGCTTCAACTGCCCGTCCGCCACTTCCCAGGTTCGCCCGGCGCGGTAATCGTCCAGCGTCAGTGTCAGGCCTTCCGTCTCTACCGTGGTGAGGGACGCGGCAACCGGGCTGGCGAACACCTTGTTCAGCGCCTCGAACAATTCGGGGAAGTTGCGGATCTGCGGCCCGACCGACCCACGCCCCAGCGCAAAGTCAAACTGACCATCGGCATTGCGCCGCACATCCACATGCGCCCCGATCAGCCGCAAGGTCTTGGGCCGGATCTTGCCAACCAGCAGATCTGACATGTCAAAGGTCAGCCGCAGATCGGGCAGCGTCATCAACGCCTGCCCGCCCGCCTGCAACACCCGCACATCCACCAGCCGCAACTGCGGCAGCCAGTTGGAATCCACCGTCACATCAACGCCGCCCAACGACACCGCCCCCTTGGGCAATGCGGTGGCAATTGCGCCGTTCACCCGCTGCTCAATCTCGGCAACCACGAAAACCGGCATGCGGATCGGACGGCCCGACAGGCTGTAGGCGCAAAACCCGATCACGAACACCACCCACAGCACGAACAACCGCAGCCCCAATCCGCTGCGATGCTGTTTGGCTTTGCGCGGCTTTTTGGCTTTGCTGTCTGTCGGCGGTGGCGCAGGCTCCGGCGCACCTTCGGTCGGCATGACAGGCGCCCCTGCGGCGGCATCGCCGGTGACGATGGCTGTCTCAGCCTCGCCCGGAATGCTGCCTTGCCCGTTCATTGCCCATCCTTTGCCCGCCGTCCGGCGCATTGCCCGGATATGTTCAAAATCTTTCGCGTGGCCTTGCCTTTATCTTCGCGCAAAGGCAACACCTTCGCAAAGGGTTGATGCCCGAAAGGCAAGGAGCCGCGCATGATCACCATTGGACAGACCGCCCCCGATTTCACCCTGCCCCGCGATGGCGGTGGCAGCATAACGCTATCGGCCCTGCGGCCCTCGCGCGTGGTGCTGTTCACCTATGGTGGCGACGGCACCCCCACCTGCACCAATGAGGTGATGGATTTCACCGCCCTGCATGAAGAGTTCAAGGCCGCAGGCTGCATCGTGCTGGGCCTGTCCAAAGACCCGGTGAAGAAACACGACAAGTTCATCGCCAAAATGGGCATCACCCTGCCGCTTTTGTCCGATGATGGCAGCACCGTCATGCAGGACTGGGGCGCCTTTGGCGAAAAACTGTTTTTCGGCAAGCTGGTGCAGGGGGTGCTGCGCTCTACCTTCCTGATCGACGGCGCGGGCAAGGTCGCGCAGGTCTGGAAGGTGGATAAGGTCAAAGGCCACGCCGCCGAAGTCCTCGCCTTCGTGCAAGGCCAATGACGCAAAGCCTTGCCGAAATGGCGGTGGCGGTGCTGACCTGCGCCGATGGCCGCGCCAAGACCGCGCTGGCGCATCAACATGCCGCGACGTGGCGCGCCGCCCGCGCCGCAGGCACGCCCTTGGCGATCGGT
>CAMFLG010000253.1 GCA_945957495.1 uncultured Pseudorhodobacter sp.
TTGGCGCGCACGCAAAGCCGCCGGATTCAAGGGTCCGCTCTGAGCGAGTTGCAGATGGTGCAAGGCCATCTCGCCGATATGGCTTTGCAGGTCGATGCTGCGGCCTTGCTGATCTACCGCGCCGCCTGGACCAAGGATCAGGGCGCTGCGCGGGTCAGCCGCGAGGCTGCGATGGCCAAGCTTTACGCCACTGAGGCCGCGCAGAAGGTCATCGACATGTCGGTGCAACTGCATGGCGGCGACGGCGTGCGCCACGGCTTCGCGGTGGAGGCGCTGTACCGCGAAATCAGGGCGTTGCGCATCTATGAGGGCGCATCAGACGTGCAGAGAATCGTGATCGCCCGCGCGGTGCTGGGCGGCGGATAAGGGAGGTGATCAGATGAAAAAGCTTGACGGCGGCATTACCCGCGACGGCGAGGCCTATCATGGCCGGATGCTGAACATTCTGGGACAGCGCTATTTCCCCAAGGCAAGCTGCGAGGCGTCGTTTGCCTTTGAAACCAACAGCGAGCCGGGGCAGTTCGTGCCGGTCCATGTGCATCCGACCCAGGACGAATTCATTCTGGTGCAGGAAGGCCAGCTGGAGCTGAAGCTTGATGGCAAATGGTCCACCGCGCGGGCGGGCGATCTGGTGCGGATGCCGCGCGGCGTGCCACATGGCTATTTCAACAAATCCGACAAACCGGCGCGCGCGCTGTTCTGGGTTTCGCCCGCAGGCAAGCTGGAGGCGCTGTTCGAGGCGCTGCACGACATGACC
The DNA here is from genome assembly GCA_945957495.1 of uncultured Pseudorhodobacter sp. Lineage (GTDB taxonomy): Bacteria > Pseudomonadota > Alphaproteobacteria > Rhodobacterales > Rhodobacteraceae > Cypionkella. Next base: position 758 of record CAMFLG010000253.1, read on the forward strand.
GATGTTCCCGCCGTGATCGAAACCTCGGCCCGCCACGACGTAGATTTCCTGCCGCCGGAGGCGAACGACTGATGACCTACCAGCGCACGATCCCCATCGAGTTCAATCACTGCGACCCGGCAGGGATCGTGTTCTATCCGCGCTATTTCGAGATGACCAATTCGGTCATCGAGAATTTCTTTGCCGATGTGGTGGGGCGGTCTTTCGCCTCCATGCACCGGGGCGCGCAAAACGGCGTGCCGACGGTGTCGATTGCAGCCGATTTCATGGCACCTTCGCGGTTGGGCGACAAGGTGCTGTTTTCGCTGCAGATTGCCAAGCTGGGCCGATCCTCGGTCACGGTGACGATCGAGGGGCGGATGGCGGAAGAGTTGCGCATGCGCGCCACCCTCACGCTGGTCTGGATTGACGGAATGAAGGCGGCAGCCTGGCCCGATGACATGCGGGCGCGGCTGCAAACCTATATGGAGGGCGCGGCATGAGCCACGAGATACTGCATCCGAAAAACTGGAAGCCCGCGCGCGGCTATGCCAATGGCGTCGCGGCGACGGGGCGGATGGTTTTTACCGGCGGCCTTATCGGCTGGAACGCCGATCAGGAATTTGAAACCGATGACTTCGTGGGTCAGGTCGAGGTGGCGCTGCGCAGCATCGTCGAGGTGCTGGCCTGCGCCGGGGCGCGGCCGGAGCATCTGGTGCGGCTGACCTGGTATGTCACCGACAAGCAAGAATATCTCAGCAATCTGAAAGGCTTGGGCGCGGTTTATAAAGACGTGATCGGACGTCACTTTCCCGCCATGGCATTGGTGCAGGTGGTGGCGCTGGTCGAAGACCGCGCCAAGGTGGAAATCGAGGCGACTGCCGTTATTCCGGAGGAAATCTGATGCTTGGACCCACTGGCCATAGTGATACCTTCACCCGCGACCGCCTACCACCCGAGGATCAGCAGCCCGCCTTCCTTTTGGAAAAGTTCCAGTACCCCGAATGGTTGAACGCCGGGGTGGAACTGACGGATAAAATGGTGGAAAAGGGCTTTGGTGATCATGTGGCGTTGATCGGCAACGGCCGCAAGCGCACCTATAAGGAGCTGACCGATTGGTCGAACCGGATCGCTCATGTTCTGGTTGAGGATTACGGCGTAAAGCCAGGAAATCGCGTTCTTATCCGCTCGGCCAACAACCCTGCCATGGTGGCGTGCTGGCTGGCTGCGACCAAGGCCGGGGCGGTTGTGGTCAACACCATGCCGATGCTCCGGGCGGGTGAGTTGGGCCAGATTGTTGATCGGGGCGAGATCAAGCTTGCGCTTTGCGACACGCGGTTGATGGAAGAACTGGTCGCCTGCGCCAAGCATTCGCATTTCCTGCAAACCGTGGTTGGTTTTGACGGCACGGCAAACCACGACGCAGAGCTTGACCGGTTGGCCCTGTCAAAACCGGTGAAGTTCACGGCCCCCCCGACCGGGCGCGACGATGTGGCGCTGATCGGCTTTACCTCTGGCACGACCGGAGAGCCGAAAGGCGCGATGCACTTTCATCGCGATCTGATGATCATTGCGGATGGCTACGCCAAGGAAGTGCTGGGCGTGGTGCCGGAAGATGTGTTCGTCGGCAGCCCGCCCTTGGCGTTCACTTTCGGCCTTGGCGGCTTGGCGGTGTTCCCCCTGCGCTTTGGGGCTGCGGCGGCGCTGCTGGAGCAGGCGACACCCAACAATATGATCGAATTGATCCAGACCCATAAGGCAACGGTCTGCTTTACAGCACCCACCGCCTATCGCGTGATGCTGAAGGCGATGGACGAGGGTGCCGATCTGTCGTCATTGCGGGCGGCGGTCAGCGCGGGGGAAACCCTTCCTGCCCCGGTTTATGAAGAATGGATCGCAAAAACCGGCAAGCCGATGCTGGACGGCATCGGTGCCACCGAAATGCTGCACATCTTCCTGACCAACCGGTTCGAGGATCACCGGCCAGGCTGCACCGGGCGGCCCGTCACCGGTTATGAGGCGCGCATCGTTGGGCCGGATATGGCTGAACTGCCCCGGGGCGAGGTGGGGCGGCTGGCTGTGCGCGGCCCGATCGGCTGCCGCTATCTGGCCGATGCGCGGCAGACGAAATATGTGCGCGACGGCTGGAACCTGACCGGCGACAGTTTCTGGCAGGATGACGAAGGCCGCTTTCACTTCGCAGCGCGTTCGGACGACATGATCATTTCGGCGGGCTACAACATCGCGGGTCCAGAGGTGGAGGCGGCCTTGCTGTCGCATCCCGACGTTCTGGAATGTGCCGTGATCGGCAGCCCGGACGAGGAACGTGGCCAGATTGTCGAGGCGCATGTGGTGTTGGCCGAAGGCCGCGCGCCGGATGCGCTGATGGTCAAGCTGCTACAAGACCACGTCAAACAGGTGATTGCGCCCTACAAATATCCGCGACGGGTGATCTTTGTCCGCGCCCTGCCGAAAACGCAAACCGGCAAGATTCAGCGTTTCCGCCTGCACGGCACCTCTGACAAATCCTAATGCGCGACGCGGCCTGCGTCGCGCTGCATCGGCCAACCGGCGCGCTGTAGAACCTTCGGCGCCAGCGGCAGACAGCGCAGGACGCGAAACTGCCGCTCTGTCCGGAACTGCGGGTCATGGCGCAAGTCGTCGGGCAGCAGCGAAGGGTCAAAGATCGTCTGGCACCGGCACTCGATTTCGACGCGGTTCCAGCGGCCGATCAAGGCGGCGGGCGGCAGTTTCAGGATTGCCGCGCGCAGGGCTGTCTCTTTCGCGCGAAGGCGGGCGATCTCGGCGCGGATTTCGGCCAATTCATCGGCGGGGCTCAGGTGATGCATGCGTTGCTCCGATTAAAATTGCATCGCATCAGCATGGCCGACGATTGGTAAACACGGCGTTGATGGGCGCAAAGCCCGCAGTGAAATCAGGTCATTGCACGCGCCCTGTGCAGATCGTGCATCGAAGCATCGCAAAGGAGGCAAAAAAGCGCGGATGGAAATGCCGCCCAAGTGCGATCGGGCGTTGCTCCGCCCCAACAACTGTGGCAAGACGGTATTGACGCAAACTAGACTGACGAGTTCAGACATGAGCGATTACGCCACCCGACGCACGACCATGGTAGATACGCAGGTTCGCCCTTCGGATGTGACCAAATATCCGATCATCGCAGCCCTGCTTTCCGTTCCGCGTGAGGCCTATGTGCCGGATGCGCTGAAAGAGGCGGCCTATGCGGGCGGTAATATCGCCATCGCCCCGGGTCGGGTGCTGCTGGAGGCGCGCAGCTTTGCCAAGCTTCTGGACGCGCTGGATGTGCAGCCCGACGATGCGGTGCTGGCTATCGGGTGCGGGCTTGGATATTCGGCGGCTGTTCTGGCGCGACTGGGCAAATCGGTGACTGCGGTTGAGGCGGATGCGGATTTGGCCGCGGCAGCCAAAGCCACTTTGGCCGCGCAAGGCGTTGCCAACTCAAACGTCATGCAGGGCGCGCTGCAGGATGGCGCCGCCGCGCAGGCCCCATTCGACGTGATGGTCATCGAAGGTGGGGTTCAAGAGGTTCCCGAGGCGTTGCTATCGCAACTTGCCGAAGGTGGCCGGGTCGGCGCGATCTTCATGGAAGGGGCGCTTGGCGTTGCCAAGGTTGGTCATAAAGCTGACGGTCGGGTGAACTGGCGCTATGCCTTCAACGCGACGGCGCCGGTGCTGGCGGCGTTCCAGGCCAAGGCGGAATTTGCCCTGTAAACACATTGGGCGGCGGCGATTGCACGGGTGCAGACGCGGCAAGGCAACAAGAAAAGTTTGAGGATGCGATGCGGAAACTTCTGGCAGCTCTTGTTCTGACGACGGCCTTGGTCTCTGCGCCACTTGCGCAGGCGGAAACGCTGTCTGATGCGCTGATTTCGGCCTATAAAACCTCGAACCTTTTGGCGCAGAACGAGGCGGTCTTGCGGGCCGCCGACGAAGATGCGGCGGTTGCGTTGTCAAACCTGCGCCCGGTTGTGAACTTTGTCGCGCAAGGGTCGTGGACGAAGTTCAACAACGAACTGGGCGACTTTCAACAGAACTACCCCACGCCCTATTACGAAAACACCGAAGGAACCGGCCAGTTGACCGCCAGCATCCTGATTTACGCCGGCGGGCGGGGCAAGATGGCGGTGGAGGTGGCGCATGAGGCGGTGCTTGCCACGCGGGCGTCACTGGTCAGCGTTGAACAGCAGGTCTTGCTGGATGCGGTGACGGCCTATGTCAACTTGCGGCTGCAACAGGCGCTGTTGGATTTGCAGAACTCCAGCGTGGATCTGATCGGTCAGGAATTGCAGGCCGCGCGCGACCGGTTCGAAGTGGGCGAAATCACCCTGACCGACGTTTCACAGGCAGAGGCGCGCCTTGCGGCGGGTCAAGCCGCTGTTTCGGCTGCCGAGGGCAACCTTCTGGTGGCGCGTGAGGTCTACAAGGCCACCATTGGCCACTATCCCGACCGGATGTCCGGTCTGCCGGGCATTCCAAAGACGGCGAAATCGAAAGAAGAGGCGCAGAAAGTTGCACTTGCCTCGCACCCCTTCATCATTCAGTCGCAGCATCAGGCCAAGGTGGCCGATCTGCAGGTTGAAATTGCCAACGCGGCGTTTTTGCCAACCATCAACGG
>CAMFLG010000254.1 GCA_945957495.1 uncultured Pseudorhodobacter sp.
ATGTGACCCTGCCGCCGATCACGCGGGCGCTGACGGCACTCGGGCCGGCCTACATCAAATTCGGGCAAATATTGTCAACGCGGCCGGATATCGTGGGCGAGGATTTGGCGCAGCAGTTGAAATATCTGCAGGACCGGCTGCCGCCCTTCCCCACCGATGTTGCCAAGGCGATGGTGGCCGAGGAATTGCGCATGGCCGTGGATGATGTGTTTTCGTCGTTTTCCGAACCGGTGGCCGCCGCCTCGATCGCGCAGGTGCATCGCGCAACCCGGCGCGACACTGGTCAGGATGTGGCGGTGAAAGTGCTGCGCCCCGGGATTGAGCGGGCGTTCCGCAAGGATATCGACGCGTTCTATTTTGCGGCACGCACGATCGAGGTGCTGTCTCCGTCCTCGCGGCGTCTGCGCCCGATGGATGTGATTGCGCATTTCGAAGGCGTGGTTCTGGGAGAGTTGGACCTGCGGCTGGAATGCGCGGCGGCGTCGGAATTTGCTGATAACACCAAGAATGACGCAGGGTTTCAGGTGCCGGTGCCGGTGTGGGATTTGTCGGGGCGAACGGTGATGACGCTGGATTGGGCCGAGGGCATCAATCTGGCCGATAACACGGCGATTGATGCGGCGGGGCTGGACCGGCGGGCGTTGGGCGCGCGGGTGCTGCAACTGTTCCTCAGCCACGCGCTCCGCGACGGATTGTTTCACGGCGACATGCATCAAGGCAACCTGAAGGTGGCGGCGAACGGCAATCTGATCGCCTATGATTTCGGCATCATGGGGCGGATCGACGCCTATACCCGGCGGGTTTATGCGGAAATTCTGATGGGGTTTATCCAGCGCGATTATCGCCGCGTGGCCGAGGTGCATTTCGAGGCGGGCTATGTGCCCGCAGACCGCAACATCGACGAATTCGCCCGGGCCCTGCGGGCGGTGGGCGAGCCGATCTTCGGGCTGGATGCGACCCGGGTTTCCATGGCACGGCTTTTGTCTTATCTGTTTGAAGTAACAGAGAAATTTGGCATGCAGACCCGAACGGAACTGATCTTGTTGCAGCGCACGATGGTGGTGGTTGAAGGGGTGGCGCGCGGTCTGGATCCGCAGATCAATATCTGGCAGGTGGCCAAGCCGGTGGTGGAATCCTACGTTGCCCGCAATGTCGGGCCGCTCGCGCTGATCCGCGATCTGGCGCAGACGGCGCGGGTGTTGGGCCGGTTCGGCCCGCGCCTGCCGCAGTTGATGGAGGCGGTTCTGATCCGGCAGGCAGAGGCGCCCACGCCTGCGGACCCGCGCCCGCAACCGCTGGGGAGGCAAATCGCGGCAATTGCCTTGGCCACCTTTGCGATTGGTCTGTGGCTGGGCCAGTTCTGGTGATCACGGCACGCGCAGGGCGGTGATTTCGGTGGCGGGCACCTCGATTCCACCCGCCAGAACCAGGGTCGCGCCATTGGCGCCGCTGCGCGCTTCGACGATGCGGGCGTAGGATTCGACGGGGCTCGCATTGCCAAGCTGCTGATCCCCCTTATAGTTTTCCAGACTAAGGCTGTAGAATCCTGACGGCAGCGCATTGCCCGCCGCATCGCCGCCCAGCCATTGATAGGCGCCGCTGGCCACGGGAACATCCTCTCGTGCGACAACGGCACCTTCATTGTCCTTGACCACCAGCACCGCACGATCTGCGGTTGCGGCGGCGCTATAGCTGATCGTCACCGGCGCGCCACTATAGGCAACCGGGGCGGAAGAGCGCGCCTCTTGCCCAACCCAGGCCGCCAGTTGCGCCATGCCTAGAACGGAAAACTGGCTGTTCAACCCCTCTAGCAGCGTGTTGGTCTTTATCTGCTGTTCGACGCCGGAAAACGTGGCCAGTTGCATCGCGTAATCGGCGGAATCCACCGGGTTCAGCGGATCCTGATTTTTCATCTGCACCGTCATCATCTTGAGGAAGGTGTCGAAATCCGAATCAATGGCGGGTTTGGCGGTGGTGGTTGTGGCGGGGGTCGTGGTTGGGGATGTGACGGCGGTTGTGACCATGGACAGGCTCCTTCAAAGGCGCAGGTTCAGGCCCTGCGTGCCGGGGGCAGGCAGGGTTGCGGCGGGCGGAATATCGGGCAGGACGGCCATCTGGGCCTCCTCTGTCAGGATGGGTTGTGCGGATTGGCCCTGCTGGCCCTGACGGGACCAGTTGCCAAAATCAATCGTGGCGCCGGAATAGCCGGATTGGCGGAATTCCTGCACCAGTTGATCGGCATGGCGGCGCAAGAGATCCAGCGTTTCGGGGCGTTCGGCCGTCAAAGAGATCTTCACCGAGGCGCCGTCGTGCTGAATGACAAAGCGCAGTTTGCCAAGCTCTTCCGGTGCCAGAAGCAGTTCCACCGCCTTATCCTGCGCCTTTGCCTTGGGCAGAATCTGTGCCACCACCTGCGCGGGATGCAGGGTGAGCGGGGCCGCGCGCGGGGGCGTGGGTTCCACCTGCAGCGGCGGCGCCTCTGGTGGGGCTGCGGATTGTGTCTGCGGGTCAGGAAGAGTTGCGGCGGGATCAACCGTTGGAAGAATCGCCTCTTCGGGCGCGTCCTCCACCTGCAAAGCTGCGCGCATCGCGATTTCGGCGGGGCCTTGGGTGGCCCTTGGCCAGGGGTTCGGCGTTTCATCCTTTAAAACAACGGTCTGCACCTTGATTTCGGCCTGCTGAGGCTGTGGTGCGGGCTCTGGCACGGCCATTGCCCCGGCGATTTCCGGGGGGGAAGGCCGGGCGGGCATCGAGCCGCCCTCCACCGCATCGGCGGATGTGGCATCACCCTCTGGCGGTTTCGGGGCAGGGTCCGGCGGTTTGGGCAAAGGGGTACACAACCCCGCGAGTGGCAGGGTGTCGGGATCAACCTTTGGCGTATTTTCCTTCGCCTCGCCCTGCATCAAGCTGGCAAAGCCCGCCTCAGGCTCGGCTGTATCGCCTTGGCCCAAACGGGTGGGACTTGCCTTGGGTGGCCCCCCGGGAACAATCAAAGGAATCATCTGCGCCCCAACTTCTACTGTCAGGGGCCAGTCTTGCCGCCAATTGATTACCGGCTGTTTACCAGTGGCGCGCATATTCGACGCAGTTTGACACAGAAGGTGAGTGAAATGCAGACAAATGCGGTCTTTTCGATGGTCAGTCCGGGCACGGCCCCGCGCGCCATCCCCGAACAGGAACGCCAGATGCGGACACAGGCGCAGGCGCTGGAGGCAAGCTTTCTGTCCGAGATGCTGGGCTATGCCGGGGTTGGCACACCCAGCACCGACTTTGGCGGCGGCATCGGGGAAGAACAGTTTTCGTCTTTCCTGCGCGATGAAGAGGCGCGGCAGATGGCGGCCAAGGGGGGCATCGGCCTTGCCGAACAGTTGTTTCGCGCCATGCAGAAGGGGGCGTCGGAATGAGTGATCTGGCGACGGTCGAGGCCCTGATGGACAGCCTGCAACGCGCACTGATCCGCGCCGACTACACCGCGTTGCAGCAGGTGACAGCGCAACTGGAGGCGGCCCTGGCCGACCTGCCGCCACAAAGGGATCGTGCGGTGTTAGAGCGTTTGCGGCGCAAGGCCGATCGCAACGCCGCCTGTGCACTGGCCGCCGGACGCGGCGTGCGTGCCGCCCTGAACCGGCTGATGGAAATCCGGCAGGCGGCGGCGGGGCTGGTGACGTATGACGAAAATGGCAAACGCACGGGCCATGGCGCGGTGTCGGGGCTGCACCGCAGGTTCTAGGGATTTGCCTCAAATCCTGCGCAACTTGGGCTGCCGGATTAGGAAACTCTTAGAACTTCGCGCGCCACTCTGGCCCTGCATCCCACGACGGGGTGGCGCGACCGAAACACAGCGGACGCAAGGGTAAAACGCCGGAACTGCCACCCTTACCGGTGGCGCAACTGACTGCACGCAAAGCGCACGCAGATTTCAAAGGAAACGGCCTATGTCTTCTATTCTTACCAACAACGGTGCGATGGTTGCCCTGCAAACCATGAAAAGCATCAACAGCAACATGAGCAAAACCCAGTCAGAGATTTCGACGGGCAAGTCGGTTGCAACGGCCAAGGACAACTCCACCGTCTGGATGACCTTGGCGTTGGAGGAGTAGGCGCGCTGGGTCTGGATCATCTGGGTCAGTTCCGCAGCGACATCTGTGGCCGATTCCTCGCGCGAAAACCCGACGACCGCGCCGGTCGGGCCATCGCCCGCATCCCACAGATAGAAGGGGCCAGAGGCCGGAGACACCTGATAGGTTTGATTGCTGAGCGAAATCAGACCGTTGGGGTTTGGCACATCGACCACGGGCAGTTGATAGATCGTGCGGGTAAAGCCCTGATCATAGATCGCGTTCAGGTGCCCCAGTTCATCCACCTCAACCGAGGTCAGCGTGGCCACGGGCGAGCCATCCTTGCTGACAGAGACGGGGGCGAAGGTGCTGGACAGCTGCGTCATGCCATCCTTGCCGCCAGCTTGCCAAGGCTGAGCGTGATACTGCCCCCGGTCAGCGCCAGATCAATGCTGCCGGTGTCCGCATCATAGGCACCGCCGGAAATCGCCGTGACAGAGGCCAACCTGCCCCCCGTTGCCTGCGAGCCATCGAAGGCCACGGAATACTGCCCAACCACCGCGCCGCCCGAGGCACTGTCGGTGATGGTCATGGTCCAGGTGTTGGAAGCCCCGGTTGCGGCCACGGTTGGGGCGAAGGTGAAGCTTAGCGATTCGGATGTGCCAAGGTTGCCGTAATATTCGACGGGCAAGGTATAGGATTGCCCCAGCGCCCCGGCGGCCGTCTCTGTCGCGGGCAGATTCACGCCGAGGGAAACCTTGGTGGTCGGGTTGGCGATATACTGGCTGGCGTTGATGCGAACCGGTTCAAGCCCGGTCATGCTGTCGCGCGGAAATTCATCAATACTGCCGTCAGGATTGGCGGGCCAGCCCATCAGGACCATGCCGGTTTCGGTGCGCAGAACCCCCGCAGAATCGGGCCGGAAAGACCCGGTCGTCACCAGTGAAATCGGATAGGCGCCATCGCCATTGTCCAGCGCGGTGATGTCGGTCACGGGCAGAAACCCGCGCCCGTCAATGGCCAGATCGGTGCTGTTCGTCGTTGAAATCAGCGGGCCGCGATCGTCAATCAAACGCAGGCTGGAAACCCGCACGCCGCCCGCCGAATAGGACGATTGCGAGCTGCCAGTGATCACCACGTTCTGAAAATCCGTCTCTTCGCGTTTGTACCCATAGGTCGAAGAGTTCGCGATGTTGTCGGCGATTGCCGCAAGCCGGTTGGCATTGGCGTTCAGCCCCGCCACCCCCGCATTCAGCTGTCTCTTATACACATCTGACGCTGCCGACGACTAGTCGAGGGTGGGTGTG
>CAMFLG010000255.1 GCA_945957495.1 uncultured Pseudorhodobacter sp.
GGGCCGTTTGGGCCTCCATTTCGGCAAAGTGCTGCGGCTTGTAGCCGCCGCCGGGCAGGGGGGGCAGACAGCAGGGGGGCGGATCACGCATGGCACGCTCCGAAAAGGGTGCCCCCACCGCCATCGGGCGGAAGGGGCAGGGGGATTACATCGCGGGCAGATCGCGGTCCAGCGGCTCCAGGCTGCCCATGCGGGCCATCCCGTCCTGCATCTTCGGCAGCTCCATCGTCAGGCAAGAGCCTGCCGGAACCAGTTTGAACTCGTTGCCCTGATAATCGACCTTCGAGGTGCCCGCACAGGTGGTGCCAGCACCGGCAGCGCAGTCGTTCTGGCCGGCAAGGGCCACGCCAAAGCATTTCTCCTTGGCATCATCCGCCGAGGCGGCGGTGGAAACGGCGGCGAAGGCAGCCGCCAAGGCGCCAGCAATTGCAAAGGTTTTGATGTGAGCAGACATGTTGTTTCCCTTATTTGTTTTGCGGTTCAGTGTCGGTTTCGACCCTTAAAGACGTAGCGTCACAAACCGATCACGCGCCATTCACGAGGCTGTGGCCCACGCCGCCGTGAAGCTTTGCCGCAAATGCAAAAGCGCCCTTGCCAGCGGTCTGGCAAAAGAAAAAGCGCCGGTTCCCCGGCGCTTTGTTTGTCTTTTCAGGCTGTTAAGCTTAGTCGTGGCTTGGGATCAGCGCCGCCACACCAAACTCTGCGATCGCTTCGCTCAGCGGCAATGTTTCAGTCCGGTTGTCGCCAAGACGGCGAACTGAAACAGTCCGGTCTTCGACCTCTTTCATGCCGACGGCCAGGATCACAGGAACTTTGCCGACCGAATGTTCGCGAACCTTGTAGTTGATCTTTTCGTTGCGCACGTCCGCCTCTGCCCGCACGCCAACTTTGCGCAGGGCTGCCACGATTTCATGCACAAACGGGTCTGCATCCGACACGATGGACGCCACCACCACCTGACGCGGTGCCAGCCAGAACGGCAGTTTGCCCGCATAGTTTTCGATCAGGATGCCGATGAAGCGTTCGAAAGAACCCAACACAGCCCGGTGCAGCATGTAAGGCATGTGCTTGGCGCCATCTTCGCCAACATATTCCGCCCCCAGACGCCCCGGCAACTGCGCGTCCACCTGGAAGGTGCCGCACTGCCACTGGCGGCCAATCGCATCCGTCAGCTTGAAGTCCAGCTTTGGCCCATAAAAGGCCCCGTCGCCCGGGTTGATCTCATACGGCAGGCCCAGATGTTCGATGGCAGAGGTCAGCGCGCCTTCAACCTTGTCCCACTGCTCATCCGTGCCGATGCGCACCTCAGGCCGGGTGGACAGCTTGATATCGAACGAATCAAAGCCAAGGTCTTTGTAAACGCTGGACAGCAGCCGGATGAACCCGGCACATTCGCTTTCGATCTGATCTTCGGTGCAGAAAATATGCGCATCATCCTGCGTGAACCCGCGCACCCGCATCAGCCCGTGCATCGAGCCCGAGGATTCGTAACGGTGGCAAGAGCCGAACTCGGCCAGCCGCAGCGGCAGGTCGCGGTAAGATTTCAGGCCCTGATTGAACACCTGCACATGGCAGGGGCAGTTCATCGGCTTCAGCGCGTTGATGCGTTTTTCCTTCGCACCCTCTTCGTCCACCTCAACGATGAACATATTCTCGCGGTAGGCCTCCCAATGGCCGGATTTTTCCCACAACACCCGGTCCACCACCTGCGGCGTGCGGATTTCCTTGTAGCCCGCGCTGCGCAGACGGCCGCGCATGTAATCCTCAAGCTGCCGCCAGATCGTCCAGCCGTTCGGATGCCAGAACACCATGCCCGGTGCCTCGTCCTGCAGGTGGAACAACTCCATCTCTTTGCCAAGCTTGCGGTGGTCGCGTTTCGCGGCCTCTTCCAGCATGGTCAGATGCGCCTTCAGGTCATCGCGGTTCTTGAACGCAAGGCCATAGATGCGCTGCAACATCGGGCGGCTGGCATCGCCCAGCCAATAGGCCCCCGCCACATGCGTCAGCTTGAACGCGTCTGCCGGAACCTGTCCGGTATGCTGCAAATGCGGACCCCGGCACAGGTCTTGCCAGTGGCCATGCCAATACATCCGCAGATCCTCACCCTCGGGGATGCGGTTGATCAGTTCCACCTTGAACGGCTCATTGCGCTCTTCGTAATAGGCAAGCGCGCGGGCGCGATCCCAGACTTCGGTTTTCACGGGGTCGCGGGCGTTGATGATCTGCTTCATCCGCGCCTCGATCACCGCCAGATCTTCGGGCGTGAAGGGTTCGGCGCGGTCGAAATCATAGAACCAGCCATAGTCGCGCACCGGGCCAATGGTGACTTTCACGTCCTGCCAGATCTCTTGCACGGCGCGCGCCATGATATGGGCAAGGTCGTGCCGGATCAGTTCCAGCGCCTTCGCATCATCGGCCATGGTGTGGATCGCAATCGTCGCATCGGCCATGATCGGCCATTGCAGATCGTAATGCGCACCGTTGACCGAGGCCGAAATCGCCTTTTTCGCCAAGCCGGGGGCAATCGACGCCGCCACCTCTGCCGCCGTTACACCGGCTGCATAGTCGCGTTTGTTGCCATCGGGGAAAGTCAGGGAAATCTGGGACATGTCGTCCTCCTCGTCGTTTTGGCGCCTACGAAACGCCCGGTTGCGGGTTATGTGGGCGGGGTTTTGATCCTTGCAAACCACCTTGTCAACGGGGGGACACCGCGCGGCGCCTGGACGTTTCCGGCCTGCCACAGTATTTGGACTGTCGGCTTGGAAAGGCGGTTGCTATACCTCGGCCAAGCCAATGAGGACGCAATGACCCAGCCGCAGTTCCTGACAACCGCGCAATCGCGCCGCATCGCCTATCATCAGACGCCGGGGCAGGGGCCCGGCGTGGTGTTTCTGGGCGGCTTCAAATCAGATATGACCGGCACCAAGGCGATCTATCTGCAAGACTGGGCGGAGCGCCGCGGCCGCGCCTTCCTAAGGTTTGACTATTCCGGCCACGGCGCATCGGACGGCGCGTTTCTGGAGGGGGCCATCGGCGATTGGTTTCAGGATGCACTGGCAGTCATCACGGAATTGACCACCGGCCCGCAGGTGCTGGTGGGCTCATCCATGGGGGGCTGGATATCCCTGCTGGTGGCCCGCAGCATTCCGCAGCGTGTTGCGGGGCTGGTCGGCATCGCCGCCGCCCCGGATTTCACCGAAGACAGTATGTGGGCGGGGTTCACCCCGGCGCAGCGGCAGGAAATGGCGGAAACCGGCCGCGTCGCCCTGCCGTCCGAGTATTCGGACCACCCCTACATCATCACCCGCCGCCTGATCGACGAGGGGCGCAACCGTCTGGTGCTGCGCGCGCCCCTGCCGTTGCCCTTCCCGGTGCGGCTGCTGCAGGGAACGGCCGACAGCGATGTGCCACCCTCGGTCGCCCTGCGGCTGCTGGATCATGCAACGGGCGATGATATCCGCCTGACCCTGGTGAAGGGCGCGGATCATCGCTTTTCCACGCCCGCCTGCCTTGAAATGATCGTGCAGGCGATCGAAGACGTTCTGTCCGGGGGTGCCGGTGCGACGCCTTCTTAACAGCCTTCTGCGCATAGCAGTTGTCCTTTTCCTGCTTTATGCGGTCTTGGGTGCGCTGGTTCCACGGGTTGAGCTTGATCGCGCAATTACCTTTGATAAAACAGAAATTGGTCCGGATGTTGATGCCTACCTTGCCAACGCGGAATTGCAATTTTCCGATATTCGCCCCGGTGTTGCCAAACGGGTGGTCTGGGCGGGCGCCGTCGGGGCCAAGACGCCGCTGGCGGTGATCTACATTCACGGCTTTTCCGCCAGCTCCGAAGAAATCCGCCCCGTTCCCGATCAGGTTGCCAAGGCGCTGGGGGCGAACCTGTTCTTCACCCGGCTGGCCGGGCATGGCCGCACCGGCGACGCTCTGGCCAGCGCAACCGCGAATGATTGGTGGCAGGACATGGCCGAAGCCATGGCCATCGGGCGGCGCCTGGGGGATCGGGTGTTGGTGATCTCGACCTCTACCGGGGGCACCTTGGCCGCACTTGCCGCAGCCGATCCGCAACTGTCGCAGGATATGGCAGGCATCGTGATGATCTCTCCGAACCTTGGCCTGAAACCTTGGTCCGCAATGCTGCTGGACCTGCCTGCAGCGCAGTATTGGTTGCCATGGATCGCAGGCGACACCCGCAGCTTTGCGCCGCTGAACGACGGGCAAGCCGCCTTTTGGACCACCACTTACCCAACCACGGCGTTGCTTCCCGTGGCCGCCTTGGTGCGCGCGGCGCGGGCGGTGCAATATTACACCGTCAAAGTGCCGCTTCTGGTGTTCTTCTCACCACAAGACCAGGTGGTGAACCCGGTGCAAACGCAGGTGATCCTGTCGTATTGGGGCGGGCCACTGCAATGGCAATCGCGCAGCATGGGTCCGGGCGATGATCCCTACTCGCATGTTCTGGCAGGCGACATTCTTTCGCCGGGGCAGACGGCTCAGACGGTTGATCTGATCGTCGCATGGGTAAAGGGATTGTAGTGGCCATGCAAGATCCGCTGGTATTGATCCCCGGGATGATGGCCGATGCGCGGCTGTTCCTGCCGCAGATGGTGCGGCTGGGCGGCGAACGCGCGATGCATGTGGTTGTGCCGACAGTCGGCGATCACGTCGAACAGATGGCCGAGGCGATGCTGCCGCATCTGCCGCCGCAGTTCGCGCTGATGGGGCATGGCTTGGGCGGCGATATCGCGTTGGAACTGATTCGCCGCATCCCGGACCGTGTCAGCCGGGTGATCCTGCTGGCAACCGACCCGCTGGCAGAGCCGCCCATGATTGCCGCCGCCCGCGAGGCCCGGATCGTGGCGGCAAAATCCGGGCGGCTGGGCGAGGCGATGCGTGAAGAAATCCCGCTGTCCGCTATCGTGGACGCGCCTTGGCGGGACGACATCATGGCGCTGATCCGCGACATGGCCTTTGGCTTGGGCGAGGGTGTGTTCATCCGCCAAACCCGCGCCCTGCAACGCAGGCCGGATCAGCAGAAAACCATGCGCCGCGTCAAACTGCCCGCTTTGGTGATCGCAGGTGTTGCCGACACGCTTGTGCCGCTGCGGCGGCAAGAGTTCAATGCCAACCTGATGCCCTATGGCAAGTTGCAGATCATCGCCGAGGCCGGGCATCTGCCATCATTGGAACAACCCGATGCCGTCAGTGACGCCATCGAGTCGTTCTTGCGCGGCCCGGTGATGTTGCGTTAATTCCCCGCCGCAGCCTGCGGTGCCGTCGGCGGAACTTCGGTCGGTACGGCGGCAAGCTTCACCGCCGGTTTCGGCTTGGCCGCAGCCGCATCAATGAGGTTCAGAAC
>CAMFLG010000256.1 GCA_945957495.1 uncultured Pseudorhodobacter sp.
TACGAGATTCCTCTACGTCTCGTGGGCTCGGAGATGTGTATAAGAGACAGATCGGCACCCCTTGCCAGCGGATCGGGCGGTCGCCCCAGAACACCCGCCCCTTGCCGCCTTTGGGAAAGACGAAGCCGGCCTCATATCCAAGGCCGTATTCCGCGCCGGTTGCGGGGTCGATATGCACAGGGGCCGCCGAATTACGGCTGAGCTGCAAGGTTGATTTTCCCTCCAGCACCAAGGCGGCGGCGATCACCTTTCCGGTCTTGCCCGACACGACCAACCGCCCGCGAAAGGGCTCGGTCTTGTCGCTGATCACCCGGCCGTCGGGTTCGGGTTTGCCTGCGTGAAAGTTCACGTCAAACACCAACTCGCCCGCGCGCCCGCTGGCGCCTGCGTCGGCGCAATCCATCGTAAACCAGCTTGCATCATAGCCGATGGTGAAGCCTTCCGGCAGAATCCCTTTCAGGGCCGCAAGATAATGGCCCGCCGTGTTTTTCCAGATCTGTTTGCCCTTGCTGTTGTATCCGATCAGCCAGGCCGGGGCCTCGTTGCCATCCAATTCGTGCAGGCATAGCCCGATGGCTTTGCCATCCGTGGACACGCCGGTCATGGTTTGCGATACCGTGGTCAATTCGGCTAAGGTCAGAACACGCGTCGCTGTGGCCGGATCGTCCTGATCAAAGGTGATCATGCGGATCGCCAGTGCCGCAGGGTCGTTCCAGACAAACACCCCCTGTGCCGCATGGGCGGGTTGGGCAATCAACAGACCAAGGGCAAACAGTAGCGCGCGCATTCAGATCTCCGGCTTTTGCCCGCAATTTAGCAGCCTTGGCAAAACCCGCAAATGACATCGGCTGTCATGCCGCTTTTCGGCAATCATGTCGTTTTTTTCTGCCAGATGTCGGCGCCCCTTGCCCGCGTGATCCCGCTTCGGGCACATATGGTCGCAAATCTTCTATTGGAGTCGCGGCCCATGAAAACCCATGTCAAAGCCCTTGTTGTTGGCGGTGGCGCCGTTGGCAACGGTATCGCCTATCACCTTGCCAAGGCGGGTTGGGATACCATGCTGGTGGAACGGGATGAGCTGACCTCTGGCTCTACCTGGCACGCGGCGGGCCTGTTGCCCCTGTTCAACATGAGCTTTGCCACCACCCATATCCACAAATACTCGGTGGATTTCTACAAGGGGCTAGAGGCGGAAACCGGCCTGAACGCAGGGTTTGCCGTGGTGGGCAACCTGCGCATGGCGCAGCGGCAGGAACGCATGGATGAATACATGCTGTATTCGTCCGTGGCCGAAACCGCCGGGGTCTATCACGAATTCCTGACCCCTGCGCAGATCAAGGAACGCTGGCCCTTGGTGCGCACCGATGATCTGGTGGGTGCGCTGTATCACCCGCAGGACGGCTACATCAACCCCGCCGACGTGACGCAGGCCATGGCCAAGGGCGCGCGTCAGCATGGCGCCACGATCGAGCGCAAGATTCAGGTCGATGGCTATAAATGGACCGGGTCGGAATGGATCGTGTCCTGCACCCGCATGGTGGACAAGGGCGGCAACCTGATCGCCTCGGACGAAACCTTTGAAATCCGCGCCGAACACGTTGTGACGGCCACCGGTAACCACGCACAGCGCACGGCGCGGCTGTTGGGCATCAAGATCCCGGCGATTCCGGTGGAACACCAATTCATCGTGACCGAACCCGATCCGATGCTGCAGGAATACCGCAAGAGCCATCCTGAACACCCGGTTCTGCGCGACGCCGATGCGAAATGGTACGTCCGCGAAGAACGCGGCGGCTGGATCCTTGGCCCCTACGAAAAGGGTGCGCCCGCCCGGTTCGAATTCGGCGTGCCTGACAGCTTCCGCGCCGATCTGTTCCCGCTGAATCTGGAGCGGATCGAAAAGGAATACATGGACTTCATCCACCGCATTCCGTCTTCGGAAGTGGTTGGCCTGAAAGACGATTTCAACGGCCCGATCTGCTATACCCCCGATGGCAACCCGCTGGTCGGCCCGGTTCCGGGCTTGCGCAACATGTGGATTGCAGAAGGCTTCTCGTTCGGCATCACCGCGGCGGGCGGCACCGGCTATTACCTGGCGCAGATGATGGTGAATGGTGAGGCCGAGATTGACATGGCGTCGCTTGACCCGCGCCGCTATGGCAACTGGATGACCACCGAATATGCCGCGCGCAAGAATGAGGAATGCTACGACCACGTCTTTATCCTGCACCACCCGGACGAAGAACGCGAAGCGTGCCGTCCGCTGCGCACCGCCCCGGTTTATGACCGGCAGAAAGCCTTGGGCGCGCAGTTCGGTCAGGTCAACGGCTGGGAACGCCCGATCTACTACGGCCCCTTGAACGCGCCCGAGGATTTTGACCACAACTCTCGCAGCTTCCGCCGTGGCGGCTGGTGGCAATATGCGGTGGACGAGGCGAAAGCCATCCGTGAAACCGCAGGCCTGATCGACGCCACCGCCTTCACCAAACATCTGGTGCGCGGGCCGGGGGCGACGGCTTTCCTTGATTGGTTCACCTGCAACACCCTGCCCAAGGTCGGCCGCATCAACCTGACCTATGCGCTGACACCCAGCGGCACCACCCGCACCGAATACACCATCGTGCGCAACGGCGAGAATGATTACTACCTCGTCTCCGCCGGGGCATGGACGGCCTATGACGCCGACTATCTGAAGAAATGCGCCGAGGATTTCATGGCGGGTGGTGGTGGTTACATCGACATCCATGATGTCACCACGCAATGGGGCGTGTTTGCGATTGCCGGGCCGAACAGCCGCAAGATCCTGGCCGAATTGATCAAGGACGCCGATCCGGCCACGGCGCTGTCGAACAAGCGCTTCCCCTGGCTTTCGGCGCGCAAGATCGAACTGGGCATGTGCCCGGTCAACGCGATCCGCGTCGCCTACACGGGCGAGTTGGGCTGGGAGTTGCACCATCCGATCGAGATGCAGCGTTACCTGTGGGATCAGCTGCTGGCGGCTGGCGCCAAGCATGGCATGAAGCTGGTCGGCGCGCGGGCGCAGAACTGGCTGCGTCAGGAAAAATCCTACCGCGCCTTTGGCAACGAGTTGGGCCGCGATGCGACCCCGCTGGAGGCCGCTTTGGACCGCTTTGTCGATCTGAAGAAGGATTTCCAGGGCAAAGAGGCGATGCTGGCCACGGGCATCCGGTCGAAATGTGTCACCGTTCTGATCGACGGTCCCGCCGATACCGATCCGTGGGGCAAAGAGGCGCTGGTTGTGGACGGCGAAAAGATCGGCCGTCTCACCTCGGGCGGCTATTCGGTGGCCTTCGGCAAGCAGATCGGCATGGGCTATGTGCGCCCCGATCTGGCCGAGGTCGGCACGAAACTGCAGGTGCGGATGAACCGCGAGCTGTGGGATTGCGTCGTGGTGGAAGACAGCCCGTTCGACCCCTCAAACGCGCGGATCAGGATTGACGGGTAAGCGATTTCTTCGAAGAGATCGTGCCGGAATTTTCAAAAATTCCGGTCAAAAATCTTTGAAGATTTTTCGCAAATCTTTTTGAAAAGATTTGGCGGCCCCGCCGGGGCGGCCTTTTACTGCGCCCGTCGTGCCAGCCATTCGGCCCATTCGGCCTTTGATCCGTTGAACACGTTCACATCGACGTTTCCGGCAATTCCTGGCACGATGCCGGTGCTGGTGTATTGCCAGAACTTCCACGTCTGCCCGGCGTAAACATCCTTCGGATTGGCCGCCACCGAA
The DNA here is from genome assembly GCA_945957495.1 of uncultured Pseudorhodobacter sp. Classification (GTDB taxonomy): domain Bacteria; phylum Pseudomonadota; class Alphaproteobacteria; order Rhodobacterales; family Rhodobacteraceae; genus Cypionkella. The sequence continues at coordinate 3,746 of CAMFLG010000256.1, forward strand.
CGCAGCCAGAATTCGGTGCCACCCATCGCCGACAAATCGTTGTCCCGGTAGAAATCCACCGTGGTGTAAACAATCGGGCGCTGGCCATAATGCGCCTCGACCGCGTTCAGGAAGATCCGCATTTCCGACTGGATGGTGGCGCTGTCGCGGCGGATGCGGCAGGTGGGTGAGGTCGGCGTCCATTCCATATCCAGCACCGGCGGCAGCGCGCCGGGCGCGCGCGGCACATGCGCGATGAACCAGCGCGCCTGTTCGATGGCCGGGCGGCAATGGTAATAGAAGTGATAGGCCCCCACCGCCACCCCGGCGCGCCTTGCGCCGCGCCAGTGTTCTTCAAACAGCGGATCAGCCTGATCGCCGCCTTCGGTGGCCTTGATGAAGGCGAAATTCACCCCGTTTTCGCGCGCCTCGGCCCAATCGACAGAGGTTTGGAATTTCGACAGATCAATTCCATGCACCGGATAGCGATAAGGCGACGGGTCCGCCCAGGGGTGCGGGTCGCTGTCGCCGAAATCGGCCTCGGTGACGCGGGAAGGGGGCGGTGCATCACCCTGCCTGCCCCGATGGGAATGGCCGCAGGCGGCCAGCGTCGCGATAAGAAAGATCAGAATAATCCGTTGCATGCGCCGATGCTGCCCGAAACCGGGCGGCTTGTCATGGCGGAAATTGCCGCCCTCACACCGGATTGCGCGCCTCGGTGTCAGACAGCCGCCGGGGCGGTGAATTCATCCCAGGCCGCCAGCGCATGCGCGCAATACATCAGCGCCGGGCCACCGCCCATCTGCACACACATTGCCAGAACCGACCCCAATTCCTCGCGCGTGCAGCCGACCTTGATCAGCGCCTCGACATGCAGGTTGATGCAAGGTTCGCAGCGTTGCGTCACCGCGATTGCCAGCGCCACATATTCGCGGCTTTTCTTGTCCAGCGGGCCATCGGCCATCGCCCCTGCCGACAGCGTCGCAAAGCCCTTCGCCGATTCGGGGTTCAGCTTGTGCAGCACGCGCAATTCGGCGCGCAGGGCTGCGGTTTTTTCCTTATAGGTCATGGCAGACTCCTTTTGCGCCGGTATAGCGGCGGCGGGGCAGGGGCTGCCTTGATACAGATCAAATCACATTCACGATTGTGAATGTTATGTGCGCCGCGCAATCAGCATCAGATTGTTGGCGGGCATGTCCTGCACCGCCACGCGCAGGCCCGCGTCCTGCAACCGGGCCACGACCCAGCCCAGATCCTTATACCCAATCGCCGGATCTTGTGCCCGCAGGCTTGCGTCAAAGCTGGCATCGCCCGGGCTGGTCGCCGCCCCATCGCGCAGGAAGGGACCATAGACGAAGGCTACGCCCGCAGGTGCCAGCGCCGCCGCGATTTCCGCCAGAACCGTCGCCGCAGCCGGGGCAGGGATCAGGTGCAGCAGATTGACCAGCAAGACGCCGTCCTGCCCGGCGTGATCCGCCGCCCATCCCGCCCGCCCCGCATCCAGCAGAACGGGCGGCAGAACCTGCCCGGTCGAGGCGGCCCTCCACGCCAGGATCGAGCCGAAATTGCCCAGCTCCACATCGGTTGGTTGCCAGATCAGGCCGGGCAAGGCGCTGGAAAACACCGCCGTGTGC
>CAMFLG010000257.1 GCA_945957495.1 uncultured Pseudorhodobacter sp.
AGGTAGAGCCATGCGTACCCGCGACCATGCCGCTGGCCGCGTTTTCGGTGGCCAGAACCGCCCCCAGCGGGAAGCCGCCGCCGATGCCCTTGGCGACCATCATGATATCGGGGCTGATGCCCGCCCATTCATGCGCGAACAGCTTGCCTGTGCGGCCCATGCCGCATTGCACTTCGTCAAAGATCAGCAAGGTGCCGGTGGCATCACACAGATCGCGCAGACCTTTCAGACATTGGTCGGGCACCACGCGGATCCCACCTTCGCCCTGCACCGGCTCGATGATGACAGCGCAGGTCTTGTCACTGATGGCCGCGCGCAGCGCATCGTGGTCGCCCCAGGGCAGGTGCCGGAACCCAGGCATCAGAGGGCCAAAACCCTTGGTCATCTTCTCCGACCCAGCGGCAGCGATGGCCCCTGTGGAACGGCCATGGAACGCGCCGTCAAAGGCGATGATCTCGACCCGGTCCGGCGTACCTTTGTCGTAGTGGTACTTGCGCGCCATCTTGATCGCCAGTTCCGCCGCCTCTGTGCCAGAGTTGGTGAAGAACACGGTGTCGGCGAAGGTCTTCTCGACCAGCATTTCGGCCAGTTTCTCCTGTTCCGGAATGCGGTAGAGGTTCGAGACATGCCAGAGCTTGCCCGCCTGTTCGGTCAGCGTCGCCACCAACGCCGGGTTTGCATGGCCCAGCGCGTTCACCGCGATGCCTGCGCCAAGATCCAGGTATCGGCTGCCATCCTCGGCCGTCAGCCAAGAGCCTTCGCCTTTTACAAAGGCAATGGGCGCGCGGTTATAGGTGGGCAGAACAGGAGTCATCATGGGAAAGCTGCCTTTCACGGGAAAGCCTAGGCGTAGCCAAGGACAGAAGGGGAAGTCAACGCATGGGTCGCCCTTTTTCGCAGGGCAAACGCGATCAAACGTCAGGCGCGGCGGCGCTGGCGTCGGGGACGGTCAATAAGGGCGGTCCGGATGATCATGCAGCACGGGTTAGCGCAAAGGGCGGGGTCTGTAAACCGCCCTTTGCCGGCCAGTCGCTAAATCAGGCGGCGGGCAAGCTGGTTCTGCCGTTCGATCACACGCGGCAGATCAATCGTGGCCATCTGGCCGCCCGCAACCACGGCGCGGCCTTCGACATAAAGGTCGCGCACACGGGTCGGGCCGCACAGGATCAGGCTGGCCACCGGATCCCATGACCCGGCAGCCTCTATCCCAGAAACATCCCAGATCGCCAGATCGGCGCGCATGCCGGGCACGATCGCGCCGCAATCGCTGCGGCCCAGCACCTTTGCGCCGCCCAGTGTTGCAATCTCCAACGCCTCGCGCGCAGACATGGCATCGGCGCCGCGCGACACCCTTTGCAGCAACAAAGATTGCCGCGCCTCCAAGATCAGATTGCCCGCGTCATTGCTGGCCGAACCGTCCACGCCAAGCCCCACCTTTACCCCGGCGTCGCGCATCGCCCGAACCGGCGCAATCCCCGACCCAAGGCGGCAGTTCGAACAGGGGCAATGCGCAACGCCGGTACGCGAGCGGGCGAAAAGATCAATCTCGCCCGCGTCCAGCTTGACGCAATGCGCGTGCCACACGTCATCGCCCGTCCAACCCAGATCTTCGGCATATTGCCCGGGACGACAGCCGAATTTCGCCAGCGAATAGGCGATGTCCTCGTCATTTTCCGCCAGATGGGTGTGCAGCATGACGTGTTTGTCGCGCGCCAACTGCGCGGCCTCGCGCATCAGATCGCGCGATACGGAAAACGGTGAACAGGGCGCAAGACCCACGCGCACCATGGCGCCATCGCTTGCGTCGTGATGGGCGTCCACCACGCGGATGCAATCCTCCAGGATCGCCGCCTCACGCTCCACCAAGGCATCCGGCGGCAGGCCGCCATCGCTTTCCCCGATGCTCATCGCGCCACGGGTGGGGTGAAACCGCAAGCCCACCTCTGCCGCCGCCGCAATGGTGTCATCCAGCCGCGACCCGTTGGGGAAAAGATAAAGGTGATCCGAGGTCAGCGTGCAGCCCGACAGCGCCAGTTCCGCCAGACCGACCTGGGCCGAAACGAACATCTCCTCCGGGCCAAAACGCGACCAGATCGGATACAGCGTCTGCAACCAGCCAAACAGCAAGGCATCTTGCCCGCCTGGCACCGCGCGGGTCAGGGTTTGATACAGGTGATGGTGGGTGTTGACCAGACCGGGCGTCACGACACAACCGCGCGCCTCCACCACTTTGCCGGTGGTGCGCAGGCCCTGCCCGACGGCGGCAATCACCCCGCCGCGGATCAATACATCGCCCTGCGCGATCTCTTCGCGCCCGGCGTTCATTGTCACCACGGCGTCAGCATTGCGGATCAGGATTTCAGACATAGGTTCCCCGTCATTCCACCCCCTTCGGTGGTTCGGGAACAGCGCGACAGAAGGGGGAATGAAGGACTCGCGCCCTTTGCCCTTAGCAAACTGCACCCACTCCGCCAAGCTTTTTCACATTGGCCCAAATATTCTCGGGGGTGAGCGCGGCACGCGCGAGGGGGCAGACAGCCCCCTTCCCCCGAGCCGGAGCGCGCCCGCGCGCAGGCGAGACAAAAGAATGGCCCGGTTCCGCCAGGAACCGGGCCGCAATCCGGTCCTTTCTGGAACCGCTCAGCCGTTCAGCAGCGCCAGCGCCTCGGCGTGGATCTCGGCATTGGCGGCAGCCAACACCCGGCCGCCCTGCGGGCAGGGCCGCCCCTGCCAATCGGTGACGATGCCGCCAGCCGCCTCGATCACCGCAATCGGGGCCTGCACGTCATAGGCCTGCAAGCCCGCCTCGATCACCAGATCAATCTGACCCGCCGCGATCAGCGCATAGGCGTAGCAATCCATGCCATAGCGCACCAGTCGCGCCTTGGGGGCGACGCGGCGGAAGGCCGCGCCTTCCTCGGGCGTGCCGACCTCGGGGAAGGTGGTGAACAGGATCGCGTCAGACAATGGCCGCGCCGCGCGGGTTTTCAACGGGCGGTGCCCCATCGGGCCGTTGACCTCTGCCCGGCCCAGACCACCCTCGAACCGTTCCTGAATATAGGGCTGGTCGATCAGCCCATAGATCGGGCCGGTTTCGTCCCGAACCGAGATCAGCACCCCCCATGTGGGCGTGCCCGACAGATAACCGCGTGTGCCGTCGATCGGGTCCAGCACCCATGTCAGGCCGGAGGTGCCCGCAACCGGCGCAAATTCTTCGCCCAGAATGCCATCCTGCGGGCGCCTGCGCGCCAAAATCTCGCGCATGCGGTTTTCCGACAACCGGTCTGCCACCGTCACGGGGTCAAAGCGGGCAAGCTCCTTGTTGTCGGCGGTCAGCCCATCGCTGCGGAAATGCTGCAATGTGGCAAGCCGCGCAGCCGCGGCCAGTTCCGCCGCGGTGCCGATCAGATCCTGCGCCTCCAAGTCAGACAGTTTGGCCATATCACCCTCCGGATCAGGGGCGTATCGGCCCACCGCCTTCGAGCTAATGGCTGGAAGGCGGCTGGTCAATATCGCAAAGCCTATGCGGCTTCGCTCAGCACGCGGGCCAGATCAAACAGGCGGCGGCGTTGAGCCTCGGGAATGGCATAGTAGGAGCGCACCAGTTCCAGCGCTTCTTTGTCGGCCATCATGTCGGCGCCTGCGGGGGCGGCTTGACCGCCTTCGGTCAGGCCCTCGAAGAAGAAGGCAATGGTGACGCCCATCGTATCGGCGATATCCCACAGCCGCGAGGCACTGACGCGATTCATGCCGGTTTCGTATTTCTGGATCTGCTGAAACTTGATGCCAACCTTGTCGGCCAACTGTTGTTGCGTCATTCCGATCATCCAGCGACGATGGCGGATGCGCTTGCCGACATGGGCGTCAACGGGGTGCTTCATTGCAGTCTCCAAAAATTTAATTTCACTTCACAGCATTTTATAAGCAAGTTTCGTGCCATTTCTGCGCGCCTTGCCCTTCTTTTGATAAACCCGTTCGGCTGTCAAAAAACCTGTCTTTTTGGATATGGCGAATTATACAGCCGAAGAAGAAACAGCCCCTGCTTGTGCGCATTCGGCGTCTCTGCACACCTTAGTTGTCCGTCTCCCCCTATGCGTGTATCGCATTTTGCGTTGCATTTTGCAATTTTTGGTTAAATTTTTGCATTTTGCGGCGAGTCTTGGCCGATTTTGGCCCTTCTTCCGATTCGCGGCTTTTGACTGCCGAATCAGTACGAGTTCTGGCATCACCCAAGGCAGACGTTGATCAAAGTCCAAGGAGATGACGATGCAGGCCTGGCAGGTTCTTGAGATTGGGCAAGCGGCAACGCGGCAAGAGATTGCGCTGCCGCATCCGGGCAAGGGTCAGGTGCGGCTGCGGCTGGCGGCCTGCGGGCTGAACTTTGCCGATCTTTTGATGCAGCAGGGCCGCTATCAGGAACACCCAGCGCTGCCCTATGTGCCGGGGATGGAATTCGCGGGCTGGGTCGATGCGCTGGGGCCAGATACGGCGAGCGTGGCGCTGGGGCAGCGGGTGGCGGCCTTTGGCGGCAGCGGCGGCATGGCGGAATATGCGGTGATGCCCGCAGAGCGGTTGGTGCCAATTCCGGATGGCATGTCTTTTGCCGAAGCGGCGGGGTTTCAGATTGCCTATGGCACCTCGCATCTGGCGCTGGATCACAAGGCGCGGCTGCTGCCGGGCGAGACGCTGTTGGTGCTGGGGGCAGCGGGCGGTGTTGGTCTGACGGCGGTTGAGATCGGCAAACGGATGGGCGCGCGGGTGATCGCCTGCGCGCGCGGCCCGGAAAAGCGCGCCGTGGCCATGGCGGCGGGGGCGGATGATTTCATCGACAGTGAAACCGCAGACCTGAAGGCGGCGTTCAAGGCGATTGGCGGTGTGGATGTGGTTTATGATCCGGTCGGCGGCGATGGCTTTGACGCGGCGCTGTCGGCCTGCCGCCCGGAGGGGCGGCTTCTGGCCATCGGTTTTGCCTCGGGTCAGGTGCCGCAGGTGCCCGCGAACCGCTTGTTGGTGAAGAACCTGTCGGTGATGGGCCTGTATTGGGGCGGCTATCTGAAATTTGCGCCGCAGATCCTGACGCAAAGCCTGCGCACCTTGTTCGACTGGTACAGCGAGGGCAGTCTGCACCCCCACATCAGCCATGTGCTGCCGTTTGACCGTTATCCGGACGGGCTGGAATTGCTGCGCAGTCGTCAGGCGACGGGGAAGGTCGTGGTGCAGATCAGCGAAGGCTGATGCGCCGATCTGCGCCCCGGGAAGGCGGAATTTTGCAAAGGGTCTACCCTAGCTGCGGTGTTCTGAGCGGGTTGATTCTGCATGATCTGAG
>CAMFLG010000258.1 GCA_945957495.1 uncultured Pseudorhodobacter sp.
CACAGACTCATGGCATTCACCTTGGTTTAAATATTCTCGGGGGGAGGCGCGGCACGCGCCCGGGGGGCGACGCGCCCCCGCACGCGCCGCGGGCACGCGGCGCTGAAGAAGAATGATGCGGGGGCGTCAGCCCCCGCATCGCACTCAGATCACTTCTGCAATTCGGTCCAGATTGCCGTGATGTATTCCTGACCCTTGCCGGTGCAGGTCGGCAGGAAGTGGCCTGCGGCCTTGAACTCTTCCGGCACCACGATTTCCGGCGCGTCCTTCATATCGGCCGGCATGAACTCTTCCGAACCCGAAATGCCGTTGGCATAGCGCGCGAAGGCAGAGATCAGGGCGGCGTTTTCCGGCAGCATGATGAAGTCGAGGAACTTGTAGGCCTCTTCAACGTTGGTCGCGTCAGACAGCAGTGCCACGTTGTCCATCCACAGCGGATAGCCTTCCTTCGGATAGCCGTATTTCACATCCGGGTTGGCCAGACGCGCGCGGAAGATCGCGCCGTTCCAGTACAGCGAGGCCATCACGTCGTTGTTCGACATCTTTTCGGTCATGCCGTAGTCCATCGACAGCCATTTCGGCTTGGCAGCGATCAGAACGTCGCGGACCTTCTTCATCACTTCCGGGTCTTCCGAGCAGGGCTGGCCGCCGACATACATCGTCGCCAGCGCCAGAACGTCGTTCATTTCCGGGGTGACGTTGACCTTGCCCACCAGTTCCGGCGGCGGGTCAAGGAAGATGGCAGAGGTGTTGATATCACCCGAATAGGCGGTTTGGTTCACCGCCATGCCGGTGGTGCCCCATTGCCACGGAACCGTATAGGCCCGGCCCGGATCGTAGGCCACATCCATCCATTCCGGCGCGATGTTGGAATGGTGCGGCAGTTTCGACAGGTCCAGTTCCTGAATCAGGCCCTTGTCGCGGTAGATCGGCACATAGTTGGCCGACGGCACCACAAGGTCAAAGCCTGCGCCACCGGCCTCGATCTTGGCCAGTGCGGTGTCGTTGGAATCGTAATCCGTCACTGTCACCTTGATGCCGGTTTCCTTTTCGAATTTGGCCAGCAGTTCGGGGTTGGTGTAATCGCCCCAGTTGTAAAGCTGCAGCTCGCCTTCCGCCGAGGCAAAGCTGGTGGTGGCCATAAGCAGGGCCGTCGCAGTCAGAAGTTTTTTCATTGTTGTCTCCCGGTTGGTTATTTTTGGTCATTCTTTCTTGCGGGTCAGCAAGAAGAAAGCAGTCAGCAGGGCCACGGTCAGCCCCAGAAGAACAGTCGAAATCGCATAAATCTCCGTCGAGATCGACCGGCGGATCTGCCCCAGCATATAGGTGGGCAAGGTGTCCTGCCCGGCAGATTTGACGAAAAGCGTAATCACAACATCGTCCAGCGAGGTGACGAATGCCAGCATCATCCCCGCGATGATGCCCGGAAGCAACAGCGGAAAGGTCAGATAGCGGAACACCTGCCAAGGGCTGCCGTAAAGGTCGGTCGCGGCGGTTTCCAGCGTCAGATCCATGCCCTCCAGCCGGGCGCGGATCGGCAGATAGGCGAAGGGAATGCAAAAGGCCGAATGTGCGACGATCAGATAGCCTAGGCCCTGATAGCCCGTTGCAACCTTGATCCAGGCAAAAAAGATCAGCAGGGCCACGGCGGTGACGATTTCCGGCACCATCAGCGGTTGGTTGATCATCATGTAGATGAAGGTCTGGCCCTTGAACTCTTTGCGCCGAGTGGTGCCAAGCGCGGCCATGGTGGCCACGATGGTGGACACCACGGCCGCGACCGAGGCGATCACGATGGATCGCAGCGTGGCGTCCTTCACATGGTCATTGGCCCAGGCCTTGCCATACCATTGCAGCGAAAAACCTTCCCAGATGCCCACCGCCTTTCCGGCGTTGAAGGAATAAAACACCAGCATGAAGATCGGCAGATAGAGCGCCACAAAGACAAAGATCGCCGTGGGGGTGAAGCCGGGCAGTTTGGCCGTGTCAAATCCGCGATTAGCCATGACGGTTCTCCCGCCCGGACACGCGCACATATAGCACCAGCGCGGCAGAGACGACGATCAACAAGAGGATCGACAGCGACGCCCCCAGCGGCCAGTTGCGGCCCTGACCGAACTGCAACTCGATAAAGTTGCCGATCATCATTTTCTTGCCACCGCCCAGCACGCGCGGCGTCACATAGGCGCCCAGCGAAGGCACGAACACCAGAATCGACCCTGCCACGATGCCGGGGCGCACGATTGGCAGGATCACCCGCCGCAGGGTCTGCCAGCGGCTGGCGTAAAGGTCGTAAGACGCCTCCAGCAGTTTCATGTCAAAACGGTCGATCGCGGCAAACAGCGGCAGCACCATCAGCGGCAGGTAGACATAGGTCATGCCGATGAACACCGCGAAATCGGTGTAGATCATGTTGATCGGCGCGCTGATGATCCCGGCCTTCAACAGCAGCGTGTTCAGCAGGCCTTCGTTGCGGATCACCTCGCTGATCGCAAAGGTGCGGATCAAGAGATTGGTCCAGAACGGAATGGTGATCAAGAACAACCACATCGTGCGCGACCGGGGCGAGCGGGTGGCGATGAACCAGGCGGTGGGAAAGCCCACGGCAAAGGTGATCAGCGTGGTCAGCGTGGACAGTTTGACCGACCGCCAGAAGATCGTCAGATGCGCGTCGGCCAAGGTGAACTTGCCGGGTTCAAAGATATCTTCGGTCAGCAGAATGCTGCGCCAGGCGTTCAGCGAGAAAATCCATTCGACGTTGCCATATTCGCCGGGCGTCAGAAATGAATAGACCAGCACGATCAGCAGGGGGCCAACGGCGGCGAAGGCCAGAATGAACAGGGCCGGGGCAGACAGCCACCAGCCATTGCGGGTTGCGGCGGCGTCCTGCGCGGTTTCGGCGGCGCTCATGCCCCTAGTCCTCCAGAACCTGAACGGAACCCGGCGCAAAGCGCAGGGCCACATTCTGACCCTGGGTCAGATCGGCATCGCCGGTGGCAGTGGTCTGCAGGCGGGCCATCACCTCGGTTCCATCGGCAAGCGTCATGTAGCAATGGGTGTCGGTGCCGAAATAGACCATGTTTTGCACTGTTGCCGTCACGGCGCCCAATTCGGCGCTGTTCACCAGACGCACCTGTTCGGGGCGTACGATGGCCGTGACCTTGCGGCCCTGCGCAAGGCCCGCCGGGGCCTCGATCAACTCTCCACTCGACAGGCGCAGGCCGTCTGCCTCGACCGTGGCTTGCAAAAAGTTGGTATCGCCGATGAACGAGGCGACAAAGCGGTTGACCGGGCGGGTGTAGATGTCTTTTGGCGGGCCGACCTGTTGCAACTTGCCCGCCGACATCACGCCGATACGGTCTGACATGGTCAGCGCCTCTTCCTGATCGTGGGTCACGAAGATGAAGGTGATGCCGGTTTCGGTTTGCAGACGCTTCAATTCGATCTGCATTTCCTTGCGCAGTTTCAGGTCCAGCGCCGACAGGGGTTCGTCCAGCAAAAGCACCTTGGGTTTTGGCGCAAGGGCGCGGGCAAGGGCCACGCGCTGTTGCTGACCGCCCGACAGTTGGCTGGTCTTGCGGTTTGCCATCTGTTCCAGTTTCACCAGGGCCAGCATCCGGGCGGCGGTTTCCTTGACCTCTGCCTGCGGGCGGCCCTGCATCTGCAACCCGAAGCCGACGTTTTCGGCGACAGTCAGGTGCGGAAACAGCGCGTAGGATTGGAACACCGTGTTCACCGGGCGCTTGTTGGGTGGCAGATAGGTGATGTCGGCGCCTTCCAGCAGGATCGTGCCCGAGGTGGGCATTTCGAACCCGGCGATCAGGCGCAGCAGGGTGGTCTTGCCGCAGCCCGAGGGGCCAAGCAGGGTAAAGAATTCACCCTGGCGGATTTCCACCGACACATCGTCAAGCGCGCGCACAACCGCGTCCCCCTGTCCGAAGGCCTTGACGGCGTTGCGCGCCTCGACGGCAATGGCTTGGCTCACGCTGGTGTTCTCCCGTTTGGTCTTTTGATCATATTGACCGCCGCAATGCGGTGAGGCAACTGATTAATTGCCCTGATCTGCCATCGCCGCACGACGCTGCCGCCAGGGTTGTGCGGATTCCAGTTCTGCACAAAGCGCGATTAATTCTTCATCATTTCCGAAAGCGGCGGCCAGATGGATGCCGATGGGCAGGCCCGAGGCCGACATCGCCATTGGCAGCGAGGCAGCCGGTTGCCCGGAGGCGTTGAACACGGCGCAGAAGGGAGAGTAGGCGAAAATCCCATTCGGGCCAACGCGATAGGCGACGTAATCCTCGGTATCATGGGCAAAGCGGCCCACCTTGGCCGGGGGTTCGGCAAGGGTCGCGGACAGCAGGATATCGGGGCCGTTGGCGAAATAGCGCGCCATCTGGCGGCCGAAGTCATGAATCTCGCCCACCGCCCGCAGATAGCGGGTGGCGGGCAGGGTGGCGGAATGTGCAATCGCACCGCGCGTGACGCCTTCCACATCCTCGCGGGTCAGATCGCGGCCCTTCAGGGCGGATTGCACCGACAGGGCCGATCCGATGCCGACAATGTCGGTCCAGGCGCGCATCATCATCGGCACATCGGCAGAGGCGGGATAGCCCGGCTCGACATGGTGGCCAAGGCTTTCCAGCAGCCGTCCTGTGGCGCGCACAGCCTCGGCCACTTCGGGGTCAATCGCGTCGCCGGTGAAGGTGGTGTCGCACAGCGCCACGCGCAGGCGACGGGGCGGGTGGCTGATCGCGGCGGCGTGGCCATGGGTCAGCGGCGGGGCATAGTAGGGCGCGCCCAGATCGGCGCCTTCGCAGGCGTCCAGCATCCGGGCGGTATCGCGCACCGAGCGGGTCAAGAATCCGTCAATCGCCATGCCAGCCCAGCCTTCGCCGGCATAGGGGCCATCGGGCAGGCGGGCGCGTGTGGGTTTGAAGCCGAAAAGCCCACAGGACGAGGCCGGGATCCGTACCGATCCGCCGCCGTCAGAGCCATGCGCAAAGGCGACGATCCCTGCGGCCACCGCAGCACCCGCGCCGCCCGAAGAACCGCCCGGCGTGTGATCGGTGTTCCACGGGTTGCGGGTGGGGCCGCCGTAGACCACAGCCTCGGTTGCCGCCCCGATGCCACCCTCGGGGGCGGTGGTCCGGCCAAAGGTGACAACGCCAGTGGCGCGAATCCGTTCAAAGATCGCGGAGTTCTGGCCATAGCGTTTGTTGGCAAACAGGCGCGAGCCGCTGTGCGAGGGAAAATCCACCGCCTCGCAGCCCAGATCCTTCAGCAGGAACGGCACACCCCGGAAC
>CAMFLG010000259.1 GCA_945957495.1 uncultured Pseudorhodobacter sp.
ATGTCGGTTTCCGCCCATACCCGGCAGAAACCGACGCGCCCGGATCAGGTGATCACGTTCGGTTCGCTGCGCCCGGTAAAGTCTGCAATACCCGCCAGCGCATGCGCCGCCCGGATCACCGGCGCCAGCGCCTCTTGCGGGTCAAGGTCCAACCCCTCCGGCCCCGCCGCATAGCGTTCCAGATACAGTCGCAGCGTCGCGCCCTCGGTGCCCGTCCCCGACAGGCGCAGCACAATGCGCGACCCGTCGCTGAACAGGATGCGCACGCCTTGCTTCTGGCTGACAGATCCATCCACCGGATCGGTATAGGCGAAATCATCCGCCGCCGCGATGGTCATGCCCTCGATCCCCCGCCCGGCAAGCCCCGGCAGGCTGGCCCGCAGCGCCGCCATCATCGCATCGGCCTTGTCGCTGGCAATCGCTTCGAAATCGTGGCGCGAATAGTAATTGCGGCCAAACTTTGCCCAATGCGCGGCCATGATCGCCGCCACCGACTGCTTGCGCACCGCCAGAATGTTCAGCCACAGCAAAATCGCCCACAGCCCGTCCTTTTCGCGCACATGGTCCGATCCGGTGCCAAAGCTTTCCTCGCCGCACAGCGTCGCGCGCCCCGCGTCCAGCAGGTTGCCAAAGAACTTCCAGCCCGTCGGAGTCTCGTACTTGCCGATCCCCAGCGCATCCGCGACCCGATCTGCCGCTGCCGAGGTCGGCATAGACCGCGCGATCCCCTTCAGCCCGGCCTTGTAGCCCGGCGCCAGATGCGCATTCGCCGCCAGCACCGCCAGACTGTCGGAGGGTGAGACGTAGATTCCCGCCCCCACCACCATGTTGCGGTCGCCGTCCCCGTCCGAGGCCGCACCGAAATCCGGTGCATCCGGCCCAAACATCTCATCCATCAGCGCCTTGGCCCAGGTCGGGTTCGGGTCGGGATGCATGCCGCCGAAATCCGGCAAGGGCGTGCCATTAACCACTGTGCCCTTGGCGGCGCCCAGCCGGTTTTCCAGAATCTCGGTCGCATAGGGGCCGGTAACGGCGCACATGCTGTCCATCCGCATCCGGAAACCGCCCGCGAACATGGCGCGAATGGCGGCGAAATCGAACAGCGTTTCCATCAGCGCGGCATAATCCGCCACCGGATCGACGACATCCACGATCATACCCGCCAGATCGCTGCGCCCAACCTTCGACAGATCAACATCCTGCGATTCAACAATATGATACTCGGAAATCACTGTCGTACGTTCGTACATCGCCTCGGTCACGCCCTCAGGTGCCGGGCCACCATTGGGCATGTTGAACTTGACGCCGAAATCCTCATGCGGGCCGCCGGGATTGTGGCTGGCCGACATGATGATGCCGCCATCGGTCTTGTTCAGCCGGATCAGATGGCTGGCCGCAGGCGTGGACAAGATCGCATTCTGCCCCACGATCACCCGCGCCGCGCCATTCGCCGCCGCCATGCGCAAGATCACTTGCGCTGCCCGATCGTTGAAATAACGCCCGTCGCCACCCAGCACAAAGGTCTTGCCCTTGGCACCCACCACATCGAAAATCGCCTGAACGAAGTTCTCCAGATAATGCGGCCCCATGAACACCGGCGTCTTTTTGCGCAGACCCGAGGTTCCGGGTTTTTGCCCGGCAATGGGCTTGGTTGCGATGGTCAAAGACGTGGTCATGGCTGATCTCCGGAAGGGATGGGTTCGAATACAAGCACGGACTGGCCGGCAATCTCAAGCCGCGTGCGATGCGCCTCGAAACTTAAGGCGGGCCGGGTGGTGTCAAGGATCAACCGCCACTCCGGCGCGGTGTCGGGCAGGCCCAACAGGGTTGGCCCACCCCCATTGAACACCACGAACAGCGCATCCGCCGCATCCGGCCCTTCTGCGGCCATGCGCAGCTCGACCCCGATGCAGCGAAAGGCGGAATCGTGCCAGTCGTTCGGCGAAGGCACCGCCCCATCCGCCCGCCGCCATATCGCATCGGGCAGGCCGTCGGCGGCGCGCGGCCGCGAATGCAGGAACTGTTTTTGCCGCAAAACCGGATGCGCCCGCCGCAGCGCCACCAGCCGCGCCACAAAATCGGCCAGCCCGGTATCGGCCTTGGCCCAGTCTATGCGCGTCACCTCATTGTCCTGCGCATAGGCGTTGTTGTTACCGGCCTGACTGTGGCCCAGTTCATCCCCCGCCAGCAGCATTGGCGTGCCCTGCGACAACAGCAGCGTCGCAAGCAGATTGCGCTTGCGCAACGCCCGCGCCGCCCGGATCGCCGGATCATCCGAAGGCCCCTCGACCCCCATGTTGTCGGCGTGGTTGTCATCATGGCCATCGCGGTTGTCTTCGCCATTGGCCAGATTGCGCTTGACCGTGTACGTCACCAGATCGTCCAGCGTGAAGCCGTCATGCGATGTGATGAAATTCACCGAGGCCGTCGCCGCCCGCCGGTCATGGTCGAACTTGTCGGCAGATCCCAGGATGCGGCGCGAAAATTCGGGTGCCATCCCGGCATCCTGCCGCCAGAACCGCCGCACCCCGTCGCGGAACTTGTCATTCCATTCTGAAAACGGCGCCGGAAATCCGCCCAACTGATAGCCGCCAGGGCCAATATCCCAAGGCTCCGCAATCAGCTTGACCCGCGCCAGCACCGGATCTTGCCGGATCGCATCAAAGAACCCGCCATTGCGATCAAAGCCATAAGCTTCGCGCCCCAGAACCGTCGCCAGATCAAATCGAAACCCGTCGATATGCACCTGTTCGACCCAATAGCGCAGGCTGTCCATCACCATCCGCAACACCGCAGGCTGCGTCAGATCCAGCGTGTTGCCGGTGCCTGCGTCATTCGCGTAATAGCGCCCGCCCTGCAACAGCCGGTAATAGCTGCGGTTGTCCAGGCCGCGAAAGCCCAGCGTCGGACCCCAGGCGTCGCCCTCGCCGGTGTGGTTGTAAACCACGTCCAGAATCACCTCTAGCCCCGCCGCATGCAGGGCGCGCACCATGGTCTGCATCTCGGCCAGCGGGTTTTGCCCGCCATAGCGCGGCTCGGGGGCGAAAAACCCCATGGTGTTATAGCCCCAGTGATTGCGCAGCCCCTTGGCCACCAGAAACCGGTCGTCAAAGAACGCCTGCACCGGCAACAGTTCAACCGTGGTCACACCCAACCGCTTCAGATGTTCGATCATCACCGGATGGCCAAGCCCGGCATAGGTGCCGCGCAACGGCGCCTGCAAATCCGGGCGGCGCATCGTCAACGCCCGCACATGCGCCTCATAGATCACCGTATCGGCCATCGGAATCTGCGGTGCCTTGTCGTTGCCCCAGAAAAAACCCGGGTCCACCACCACCGATTTCGGCACCGCAAAGGCGGAATCGCGGGTGTCAAACGACAGATCGGCCCGGGGCGAGCCGATCTTGTAGCCCATCACCGCATCAGACCACCGCAGCCGCCCCGCCAGCCCCTTGGCATAGGGGTCCAGCAGCAGCTTGTTCGGGTTGAACCGCTGGCCTTCCTCTGGCGCATAGGGACCATGCGCGCGCAGACCGTACAGTTGCCCCGCGCCGATGCCCGCCACATGCAGATGCCAGATATCGCCTTCGCGGTCGGCAAAGGGCAGCCGCGCCAGCTCGCGTCGCCCGTCCGGCGAAAACAGGCACAGATCCATCGCGGTCGCATGGGCGGAAAACACCGCGAAATTCACCCCGTCCCCGCTCAGGCTGGCCCCCATCGGCCAGTGCTGCCCGGCAGATACGGAATAACCCGCGACGATCACGCCCGCAGATCCTCATAAAGGGCTGCATAGGCGGCGGCAGAGCCTGCCCAATCCACCGGCTGACGCATCGCATTCTTCTGCACCTGCGCCCAGGCGGTCTTGTCGGCGTAAAGGGTCAGCAGATGGCGCAGGGCCTGGCCAAAGGCCAGCCCATCCACCGGATGAAACACGATCCCGGTCGCCGCACCCACCGCCATCGCGGCAGGGCTTGCGTTGATGACCGTATCCGCCAACCCACCCACGGCGGACACCACCGGCACGGTGCCATAGGCCAGCCCATACATCTGCGTCAGGCCGCAGGGTTCAAACCGGCTGGGCACCAGCACCGCATCGCCCCCGGCAAACATCCGGTGGCTCAGCGCCTCATCATAGCCGATCCGCACCGCGACCTGATCGGGAAAGCGCGCCTCAAGGCTGCGCACCGCCGCCTCCAGCGCCGGATCGCCCGACCCCAGCACAACCAGCCCGCCGCCCCCGGCGATGAAATCGGGGATGACGCCGGGCAACAGGTCGATCCCCTTCTGATCGGTCAAACGGCTGATCACAATCGCCAGCGGCCCCGGCACCTGCAACCCGAACTCGGCACAAAGTGCGGCACGGTTGGCGGCCTTGCCCTGCATCGCCTTCGCCGAATAGGCAATCGGCTCTGCCCCCGGCGACCAGACGCCGGTATCGACACCGTTCAGGATGCCGCTCACATCCGCGCCCCGCGCCGCGATCACCCCCTGCAACCCCATGCCAAATTCGGCGCGCATCAGCTCTGCGGCATAGTTGGGCGAAACCGTTGTGATCCGGTCCGCCGTCACCAGCCCCGCCTTCAGGCTGGACAGGCCGCCGTAATATTCCAAAGCCGCCGGATAAAACTGCTCATAGGGCAGCCGCAGATCGCCCAGGGCCGTCGCCGGGGCCCAGCCCTGAAAGGCGATGTTGTGAATGGTCAGAACCGATCCGACCCCGCCGGTGCCGCCATACATCAGATAGGCCGGTGCAAAACCCGCCTGCCAGTCATGCGCGTGCAGCACATCCGGCTTCCAGCCCTCCAGCCCGTCCCGCGCAATCCGCGCGCCGACCCAGGACAGCGCCGCAAAGCGCCGGGCATTGTCAAACCAATCGCCCCCCGGGCCAGAGTATGGCCCGCCCTCACGGTCATACAGATGCGGCGCATCCAACAGCAGCACGTCCAGCCCGCCCACCTTGCCCGCCATCACCCGCGCATCGCCGCCAAACAGACCCGGCTCGAACCAGACCTCATCCATATCCTCAAGATAGCGCTGCAACGCCCTGTAAGCAGGCAACAAAACCCGCATGTCCCAGCCGATGCGCGCCAAAGCCTCTGGCAGAGCGCCCACAACATCCGCCAAACCGCCCGTCTTGATCAGCGGCACACATTCCGAGGCGACCGATAACACCCGACCCTTGATCTGCATTTTCGCCGCTTTCATCTGTTTTCAAATATCCTCGGGGGCCCGGGGGCAGACAGCCCCCGGACAGCACCACCCAGACCTTAGGTCAGGACAGC
>CAMFLG010000260.1 GCA_945957495.1 uncultured Pseudorhodobacter sp.
CCAACAAAGTGGTTCTCTTGGCCATCGTGGCCCTGGGCATGACCATCGTGATCGCGGCAGGCGGCATCGACCTTTCGGTTGGCGTTGCGATTGACCTGTCCTCGATGAGCTTCATCATGGCCATTCAAAGCGGCTATGCATTGCCGCTTGCCATTCTGGCGGGGCTTTTGACGGCTGCCGCTGTTGGTATGGTCAACGCGGTCTTGATCAACAAGCTGCGGATCGACCCGTTTCTGGCCACACTTGGCGTGCTGTTCATCGGCAAATCCACCCAGCAACTGGCCACCCAAGGCGGGCAGCCGATCTATCTGACGCGGCCTGATCTTGCGGCCCCTTTCGATGCCATTGTCAGCACCAGCGTTCTGGGCATACCGACGCCGATCTTCGTGCTGATCCTGTGCGCCATCGCGGTGTATCTGGCGCTGCATCGTTCGGTCTTTGGCCGCTATGTCGCGGCGCTGGGCGCGCAGCCGGGCGTGGCATGGTATTCCGGGGTGCAGGTGCCGGTTCAGATGTCGGCGGTCTTTATCGCCTGTTCGGTTCTGTGCGGTGTCAGCGGTATCCTGCTGTCATCCACCGTGCGGTCCTATGTGCCCTTGGCGGGCGATGCCTTCCTGCTGGATGCGATCGGCGCCACCTTCATCGGCACCGCGATCAGCGCAGAGCGCCGCCCCTCGGTTCTGGGGTCGCTGCTTGGCGTGCTGTTGCTGGCGGTGATGCGCAACGGGCTGCTCTTGATCGGCTGGAACTTCTTTTGGCAGCAAGTCGGTATCGGCGTGCTGGTCTTTCTGGTGCTTGGCCTGTCCTTCGGCCTGCGCAAACACGCGGAATAGGTGAGAAATGACAATGTTTGATGTAAGCGCCGTGGGCTTTGCGGTGCTGGATATTCTGGGCCGTCCGGTCACGCGCATCCCCGAAGGCGGGCGGGCCGATTTCATCGACGAAATCCGCATGACGGTGGCCGGGACGGCGGCGGCAACGGCGGTGGATTGCGCGATCCTGGGGCTGAAAACCCGTATGGTTTCGACCGTAGGTGAAGATGACATGGGCGATTTCATGATCGCCAAGATGCAGAAATTCGGGCTGAATACCGATCTGGTGCGCCGGGACGGGTCGGTTCAGACCTCGTCCACAATCCTGCCCGTGCGCCCGAATGGCGAACGCCCCGCGCTGCATGTGCCCGGCACCGCGACGACATTCCGCGTCGCGGAGGCGGATATGACTGCGGCACTTGACGCAAACATCATCCACATCGGGGGCACGGGTCTGCTGAAAGCCTTCGACGGCGCGCCGACGCTGGATTTCATCAAGCGGGCCAAAGCGTTGGGCCGTGTGACCACGTTTGATCTTATCCAGGCCAACCCGGAAACCGTGGCTTTGGTGGAACCGCTGCTGCCCTATATCGACCATTTCGTGCCTTCGATTGATGAGGCAAGCCAGATGGCGGGCCTTAGCGATCCCGTCGAAGTCGCGCGCTGGTTCAAGGCGCGTGGGGTCAAGAATGCGATCCTGACCTTGGGCGGGGAGGGGGTTTATGTTGATCCCGAGGTCGGCGAACCCTTCCACCTGCCCGCCCATGACATCAAGGTCATCGACACCACCGGCTGCGGTGACAGTTTTACCGCCGGGATCATTGTTGGCCTGACCAAAGGCTGGAGCCTTTCGGAAAGCGCCCGTTTCGCCGGGGCGGTTGCCGCCAAGGTGGCGATGGGCCTTGGATCGGACGGAACCCTGAAATCCTTCGACGATACCGTCGAAGCCATGAACACCTGGCCGCTGAAACGCGCCAACTGAGAGGCTGACATGACCGAACTTAAAGGTAAAACCGCGCTGATCACCGGCGCATCGCGCGGCATTGGCGCTGCCCTTGCCGAGGGCATGGCGGCGCATGGGGCCGATATCATCCTGTGTGATCTGGCCCGCGAAGAGGCAGGCCTTGCCAAGACCAAGGCGGCTGTCGAGGCGCAGGGCCGCCGTTGTCAGGTCTTGCCGCTGGATGTGACGAACAAGGCCGCGATCGAGGCGGTTGTGGCGCAGGCGGGGCAGATCGACATTCTGGTCAACAATGCTGGCATCCTGAAGCCTTCGCGGCTGCAAGACCTGTCCGAAGCCGATTGGGATGCGCATTTTGATGTGAATGCCAAAGGCGTTCTGCTGATGACAAATGCAGTTCTGCCGCAGATGCGCGCGCGCAAGGCCGGGCGGATCATCAACATCGCCTCGATTGCCGGGCGTCAGGGCGTGCCGACCCAAGGCCACTATGCCGCGACAAAGGCAACCGCCATCACCCTGACGCGGGTTTATGCGCAAGAGGTCGGCATGGATGGTATCACCGTCAACGCGATCTGCCCCGGCATCATCCTGACGGAAATGGGCCGCAACAACCTGGGTTCTGACGCGGCGGTGCAACATTGGACCGAAGTTGCCGCGCTGAAACGGCTGGGTGATCCCAAGGATATCGTTGGCCCGGCGGTGTTCTTTGCCTCGGACCTGTCCAATTTTGTGACGGGTCAGGCTTTGAATGTGTGTGGCGGCATCTACTTCCACTAAGGACATCGCATGCACAACATCGACAAGTTCTACGTCGGCGGCCAGTGGGTTTCGCCGAACAGCGAAGCACGTCATGCGCTGGTCAATCCCGCCGATGAAAGGGTGATCGCGCAGGTGCCCATGGCGAATGCCGCAGATGTCGAGGCTGCCGTTATGGCGGCGCGGTGGGCCTTTGACGATTGGCAGATGACGACAAAGGCGCATCGGCTTGGCCTGCTGCGCCGCTTGCTGGATCTTTACAATGCCCGGTACGATGAAATCGCGGCGCGGATGACCCTTGAAATGGGCACGGTGCTGTCCTTTTCAAAATCGGCGCAGGCATGGGTCGGTCGCGCGCATCTGGAGGCGGCGATTGACGCGCTGGACCGGCTGGAACTGCAAGAGCTGCGCGGCAACACCCTGATTTCACTGGAGCCGGTCGGCGTCTGTGCCCTGATCACGCCGTGGAATTGGCCGATGAACCAGTTGGTGGTCAAGGTTGCACCGGCCTTGGCCGCGGGCTGCACGATGGTCGCCAAGCCCTCGGAATTCTCGCCGCTCTCGGCCATCCTTTTTGCCGAACTGGTCCACGACGCCGGTTTTCCCGCCGGGGTTTACAACCACATCACCGGCTATGGCCATGATGCGGGTGCGGCACTGGCCAGCCATCCGCAGGTGGATATGGTTTCGATCACCGGTTCCACACGGGCGGGTGTGGCGGTTGCCCATGCCGCCGCAGATACGGTCAAGCGGGTTGCGCAAGAGTTGGGCGGGAAATCGGCAAACATCATCCTGCGCGACGCCGATTTGCAGCGGGCTGTCACGGCGGGCGTTGATGCCTGCTATGTCAACTGCGGCCAAGCCTGCCGTGCCCCCGCGCGCATGCTTGTTCCGGCCGAACGGATGGAAGAGGCGAAAACCTATGCGCGCGCCGCCGCAGAGGCGCATCTTGTCGGCGATCCCCAGACCGATGTGCAACTGGGCCCGGTCGTGAACGAGGCGCAATGGCGGCGAATCCAATCGCTGATCCAGTCCGGGATTGACGAGGGGGCGACGCTGGTTACGGGCGGCGTCGGCAGGCCCGAAGGGTTGAACCGGGGCTGGTACATCCGACCGACGGTATTTGCCGATGTTGTGCCCGGCATGACCATCGAACGCGAAGAGATCTTTGGCCCGGTCATCGCACTGATCCCATATGACAGCGAAGATGATGCCATCCGGATCGCCAACGACACCGTTTACGGGCTGTCCGGCTATATTCAGACGCCGGATATTGCCAAGGCACGCGTCCTGGCCCGCAGGCTGCGCGTTGGGTCAATCTGGATCAACGATGCCGAATGGGATCCCCGCGCCCCATTCGGAGGGTACAAGCAATCCGGCAACGGGCGCGAACATGGCGAATGGGGTCTGCACGACTATCTTGAGGTCAAAGCCACCGCAGGCTGGGCATAAGGTAATCTGGCCCTGCCTTGCGGGGCCAGTTCCGCGGCGCGGGGGCCCGTCAGGGCTGCGGGAAGGTCGTGTCCCGATCCAGCGGCCAGACCGGGCGGCGGACGTGGGTGTAGGGGCGCAGATGCGCTTGCGGCGTGGCCAGTGCGCCGGTGTCGCAGACGATGACCTTGCCCGAGACGGGTTCAAAGGCGGCGCGAAAGTGCTGCATCGACTTGACCACCAGAAACCGCTGCGCCGCAGGTTCGATCCCGAAGGTGCGGACCTGTTGCAGGTCCAGCATTTGCCCCGGTTGGGTGACGACCAGAATGTCGATCCCCTGCACGCGGAACACCGCTGTCGGGCCGAAACTGTGGGTGATGCCCGCCAGAATCGGGCCGTCGCCGGTGTAGGTTCCGTCCGACAGGTGCATCACCTGCCCGGTCAGCCGCAGCGGGCCACCGCCAAAGGACGGATCACATTTGCCGCCAAGATCCAGCGTCACGCTGTCGCCGACCTTGTGGCGGTGCAGGATCGCGGCGGCCTCGGGGTCGATCATCGGGGCAAATGCGCCGGGTTGCGCCCCGGCCTGCAGCAGCGCCTGCAACAGCGCGGTGGCATCGCCATAGGCGCCCGCGCCGGGGTTGTCTGCGTAATCGGCAATCACCAAGGGGCCGCTTGCGGCGTTGAAATCAACCGCCTCGGTTGCGGCCTGATCTGGTGTCAGGAAGGCGTTGGCGACGCTGCCGCGCCCGTCCCAGATGCGTTGCGCCAGCCCCGCGGCGATGGCCTGCGCGCGGGCCGCGTGGCCCTGATCGTAAGTCACCAGAACGGTTGGCCCCATCTCGGTGATATCCGCCTCGGAAAACCCGGCGTTGATCGACACGGCA
Organism: uncultured Pseudorhodobacter sp.; assembly: GCA_945957495.1. Classification (GTDB taxonomy): domain Bacteria; phylum Pseudomonadota; class Alphaproteobacteria; order Rhodobacterales; family Rhodobacteraceae; genus Cypionkella. The sequence continues at coordinate 4,848 of CAMFLG010000260.1, forward strand.
AGGATGCCCGGCTCTTTCTCATACGCGCGGGCGTCGGCGTAAAGGGCGGCGGTTTCGGGCACATCGGTGCGCCCGGCATTGGCCTCATCCAGCATGGGCACGCGGAGGCGCAGGGTGCGGGGGTGAACCGTTCCGCGCAGCGTGGCGTCCAGCAGACGGCCCGCCTGCGCGCCGATCTCGCGCATGTCGATGTGGGGATAGGTCTTGTAGCTGACCAGAATCTGCGCCTGTTCCACCATCGCGGGTGTCACCATGGCGTGCAGGTCCAGCGTGACGGCGATGGGCAGGTCTGGCCCGACGATGGCGCGCAGCCGGCGCAGCAGTTCGCCTTCGCCATCCTCGCAAAAGCTGGGCACCATCGAGCCGTGCAGCGACAGAAGGATGCCGTCCAGCGTGGCGCGATGTTCGGTGGCAGCGGCGCAGATGATCCC
>CAMFLG010000261.1 GCA_945957495.1 uncultured Pseudorhodobacter sp.
ATACGCGATTCCTCTACGTCTCGTGGGCTCGGAGATGTGTATAAGAGACAGCTTACCGGCATTGCCCATCAGCGAGAATCCCGGCAACAGCGCCAGTTGCGCCACCTGCACATTGTAGAACGCCGCCTGAACCTGTTGGCCAGCCGCCAGCACATCCGGCCTGCGGCTGATCAAGGAGGCCGGGGTGCCCGAGGGCACGGCGGATGGCAGCGATGGAAATCCGCCGCGCGCCTGCAATTCATTGCCCGGATAGCGGCCCAACAGCACCTCTAACCCGCGGGTCGCGGTTTGCGCGCGCGCCTGCAGCGAAACAAGGTCCGCCTTGGCAGAGGCCAGCGTCGCCTCGGCCAGATCGACATCCATCATGTCATTGGCCCCGGCGGCGAATTTGTCTTTGACCAGGACCAGTTGCGTTTCGTAATCGGCCACCTGACGCTGCGCGACGGCGATATTGCGGGCATAGGCGACAGAGGAATACCAGCCCCGCGCGACAAGCGCAGCAATCGACAGGCGGGCGAAGGTTTCGGTCTGCACCGCCGCATCATATTGCGCAGCGGCGGCGGCCTTGCCAGAGCTGATCCGGCCCCAGAGATCCACCTCCCACGAGGCGCCGATGCTGCCGCCCGTGCGTTGGAAACTGCTGTCGGTCTGGTTGTTGCGGGTGGTTGCCCCGCCCAGATCGGCCCCGACCACCGGATAAAGCGGCGATCCCGCCACGACCAGCGCCTGCTGCGCCAGCGCCACCTGTGCGGCGGCGATCTTGAGATCCAGGTTGTTGGCCAGCGCCTCGCTGACCAGGGCGGTCAGGGTCTTGTCATGGAAACTGCCGACCCAGCCGGTGCTGACGGCGGCGCGGTCGGTGGGGCTTTTCCAGTTCACCGGCACCTTGGTGCTGGCAGGCAGCGCCTCGGCCAGCACTTCGGCCTGCGGCGGCGGCGGGGCCACGGTACAGGCCCCGAGCAGCAGCGCGGCGGCAAGGCCCGCCGCATAGGATGCGTTGGTCATCGGACCTCTCCTCAGAACGGTATCGGCCGCAGCCAGTTCGACCAGGTGAAGAAGCGCAACCCGATCTGGCCGAAGGCGGCAAACACCCCGCCCCCCGTCAGGATGATCGACGCCCCTTGCGCGCCGATCGGCAGGCGGTGCAGGCGGGGGTCATCCGGTTCGATCACCACGGCAAAGCGGGCAGAGTCGTTCGCCGGGATCACGAAGTTCGGCAAGGTGCCGCTGGGCAGCATCTGGCCGTTGCCATTGCCCCACCAGATCGCCTTGACCTTGCCCGTAAAGGTCTGGCCCGGGTAGATGTTCAGCGCGAATTGCACCGGCTGGCCCTCGGTCACGCGCAGCAGGAATTCCTGCTGGTAGGTGGCCAGAATATAGCGGTCGGCATCGACGACAAAGCTGGCAATCGCGCCAAAGCGCACATCGCCCGCCACCATTCCGGGGCGCACCTGCAAGTTCATGATCATGCCGTCTTCGGGCGCAACCAGAACGGTCTGATCCAGATAATACTGTGCTTCGGCCAGCTTGGCCTGGGCTGCGGCGACGGCTGTGTTCACCCCGTCGATCTGCGAGGAATAGGCCAGTTGCGCGCGTTCCAGATTGGCGTTGGCAGAGGCCAGCTCTGCCTCGGCCGTGTTGACCTGGTTTTGCCATTTCTGGGCATCCTGCGTCGATCCTGCCCCTTGCGAGGCCAGACCGGCAAAGCGTTGGTTCTGTTCTTGCGCAAAGGTCAGGTCCGAGGTTGCCTGAGTGACCGCCTGCTGCGCGATATCGACATCGGCCTTCAGGATCAGCACGTCCTGATTGGCCTGCGCCAGCGCGGCCTTGGCCTGATCGACGCGGTATTGATAAAGCGTCGGATCAAACTTGAACATCGGCGTGCCCTTCTTGATCGGCACGTTCTGATCCACCAGCACCTCTGTCACCAGCGTAGGTTCCGACAGGCGCGGGGTCAGCTGAATGGTGCGCTGCACCACCCGCAGGTCATAGGAGGGCGGCGCGGTAAAGCGCATCCCGATCAGCGGCACAAAGATCAGGTGAATCAGCACGAAGGCCGAAACGATGCCATAGCTGGGGCGCAGCTTGAGTATCTTGTATTTGAAATACACCAGATAGGTGAAGACGATATAACCAAGCGTCAGGACAACGACAGCGATCATGCCTGATCACCCGGCGCAGCTTCGCTCTTGGCCGGTTTGGCATCGGGGGCCTTGGCCGGTTCGGCCACCGGCTTGCGCCGCCGCAGGCCGCCCTTCATATCGTCGCGCATCTTGGCGATCATCTCTTCGGTCGCCTTTGCCTCCGCCTCGGGATAGCGGCGGATGTCGATCTTGTCGGTGGGTTTGAACGCCCAGATCAGCGCCTGAATCCACGGGATCACCGCCATAAACCCGACCCAGCCCATCAGATGCACCGCCTCGGCATCGGGGTGATTGCGCGCCACGGCGATTTTGCCGGGCAGGCCCAGAATGATCACCAGCAGCGTCAGCCCACAGGAGACCCCGGTGAACAGAACTGCAAAGAAGGCGTAATCCCAAACGTCCAGCGGCGTGGTAATCAAATCCATCCCGGTCTCCAATGCGGTCGCGGATCCTGAAAGGATCACAAGAATCCCCTCAACCTAACCGCAAAGTCAAAATCGGGTCCAGCCCTATAGAGACATGCGCGCCGCTATTCCGTCAGACCGGCATCAGCGCCCAGTAATCCAGATCCAGCAGCACCTCGGGCAGATATTTGCCATCCGCGCCGCGCAACTCTCCGGCGCGGCCCTTTGTCGCCACCAGCCGCAGCCGGATCGCCCCCACGCCGGGGGCTGCGGTTTCGGCCATGTCCAGCACCTCGGACCAGGCCCGCACGGTATCCCCGGCAAAGCAGGGGTTGGCATGCGCGCCTGCATTCAGCGCCACCAGCATCTGCGCATTGGCCAGCCCGTTGAACGACAGCGCCCGCGCCAGCGAAATCACATGGCCGCCATAGATCAGCCGCTTGCCATCCGGGCGCTGTGTGGCATCGAAATGCACCTTGGCGGTGTTCTGCCACAGCCTTGTGGCCAGCATATGTTCGGCCTCTTCGATGGTGACGCCATCGACATGGTCGATCACCTCGCCTACCGCATAATCGCGCATCCGGTGCGGCTCGCCCGCAAGGGCAAAGTCATAGCGGCTGAAATCCAGCCCCTCGGGGATCACCAGCGTTGCCGGATCGACGACCTTGGCCAGATCGGGCAGCACCGCATCCGGCGCAGGGGCGGCGACATCGCGCTTTTTCACCATCACCCAGCGCACATAGTCCAGCACCACCTGCCCGTGCTGATTGATCCCTTGTGTGCGCACATAGACCACACCGGATTGCCCGTTCGAGTTCTGCTTCAACCCGATCACCGTGCTTTGCGACCGCAGCGTATCGCCCGGCCAGACCGGCAACAGCCAGCGCCCCTCGGCATAGCCAAGGTTCGCCACCGCGTTCAGCGACACATCCGGCACGGTCTTGCCAAAGACAGTGTGGAAGGCAATCAGGTCATCCAGCGGGCTTGCGGGCAGCCCGGAGCCCTGCGCAAACAGATCCGAGGAATAAAGCGCATGCCGCGCCGGATAAAGCGCGTGGTAAAGCGCGCGCTCGCCGCCCGAAACCGTGCGCGGCACCGCATGGGTGATCACCTCACCCAGCCGATAATCCTCGAAAAACCGCCCCGCATTCGTCTTCATCACCGCCTCCATCGGGTGCGCACCGCCCCTGTGTAGGTCGGGGTTCACCCCGACTCTGCCGCGCATGTCGGGGTAAACCCCGACCTACGCCTCGCCCAACTTCATCTCCGGGTCGTAAATCCCCGGCACCTCTTTCGTCACCGCCTGCCCGCAGCGCATCACGCCGCGGCCTGCGTCAAAGGCATAGGTGGGGCCGCCGTGCAGCTCCCACCCCTTTGACAGGGCCAGCGAAACCTTGTGGCAAAAGGCCGAAGTGTCGTCGTCCGACAGGAACCGATAAAGTTTCATCAGCTATACGTCCCCAGAAACACCGGATGGCCCAGCCACGCATGGATCATCGTGATGACGCCGAACAGGATCAGCGTGCCCGCAAGGTTCATCACATCGCCCTTGATGCCCCGCCCATTCGTCGGCGCCACCCAAGGCCCGGCACGGTTGATCAGCACCATCGAGATCAGCGCCCACAGCCCCATGCCGCCAAACAGCACGATCGAGGCCGCATCGCCATTCACCAGCAGATGCGCCACAACCCATGTGACCGTGCCCCACAGCATCGGATGCCGCATCTTCGGGTAAAGCGTGCCCTTGGTGCCGCCCACCCCGAACAGGAACAGCGCAATCAGCATCAGCGTGTTGTTCAGATGCCCCATGCCGGGGATCGGCGTGTAAACCGGCACGAAATCCGCCGCGCGATAGCCGATCACCATCGCCACAACCCCGGCGACCGACGCCAGCGCCACCACGCCCTTGCCCGCATCGCCCATCGCGGCGCGCGCGCCCGGGGCCAGCCGCTTGAACCAATGCGACCCCACCCACAGCACCAAGCCAATGTACAGCCAGATCATCCGAAACCCTTTCGTTCACCCCATCGCGGCAATCGCGCGGGCTTTCGCCAGCGTTGCCTCTGCGGTGACGATATGCAGGTTTTCCACGATCTTACCATCCACAACCGCCACGCCCTGCCCTGCGGCGCGGGCGGCATTGAACGCCTCGATCTGGCGCAGGGCCAGCGCAACCTCTGCCTCTGACGGGGCGAAGGCGGCGTTGGCAATCTCCAGCTGCGCCGGATGGATCAGCGTCTTGCCGTCAAAGCCCATATCGCGGCCCTGTTCGCATTCGGCGCGCAGGCCATCATCATCCTTGAAGGCATTGTAAACCCCGTCCACGATGACCAAGGCGTGGGCCTTTGCCGCCAGCAAACACAGCCCCAGCCCCGCCTGCATCGCCAGACGGTCGGGCCGCTGTCGGCTGCCCAACTCCTTTGCCAGATCATTGGTGCCCATCACCATGCCCCCCAATGCCGGATGCGCCGCAATCTCGGCCGCGTTCAGCATGCCCAGCGCGGTTTCCATCATCGCCCACAACGGCTTGCCCGGGGCGGCCTTGGCCACCGCGTCCAGATCCGCCGCCCGGCTGACCTTGGGCACCAGGATCGCCTCGACATTGGCATCGGTGCCGAACCGCGCCAGATCATCCGCGCCCCATTCGCTGTCCAGCCCGTTGATCCGCACGATCCGCGCCCTGTCTCTTATACACATCTCCGAGCCCACGAGACGTAGAGGAATCTC
>CAMFLG010000262.1 GCA_945957495.1 uncultured Pseudorhodobacter sp.
TGATGTTCATGCGCTGCAGAACTGCAATCGCCTCGTAATTCTCGCGCCCGCCATCCTTGTTGGGCACCCATTGCCCGGCGGCGCGGCTGTAATCGCGGTACAGCATCGACGCCACCGCATCCACCCGCAGCCCGTCCAGATGGTATTCCTCCAGCCAATACAGGGCGTTGGACACCAGATAGTTGGAAACCTCGGCCCGACCATAGTTGTAGATCAGCGTGTTCCAATCCTGATGGAAGCCTTCGCGCGGGTCTTGATGTTCATAAAGTGCTGTGCCGTCAAACCGGCCCAAGCCATGCGCATCGGTCGGGAAATGCCCCGGCACCCAATCCAGCAGAATGCCCAGCCCCTTGGCATGGGCCGCATCGACAAAGGCGCGGAATTCATTCGGTGTGCCGTGGCGGATGGTCGGGGCAAACAGACCAACCGGCTGATAACCCCAGGATCCGTCAAACGGATATTCCGAAACCGGCAGCAACTCGATATGGCTGAAACCCATGTCGGCCACATAATCCACCAGCTGTTCGGCCAGTTCCTGATACGACAGCATCCGGTCGCCCGGCGCGCGTTTCCACGACCCCAGATGCACCTCATACACCGAAATCGGCGCCTCGATGTTCTGATGGCTGCCGCGCGTTTCCATCCATTTGCCGTCATGCCACTGCGCATTGTCGATGCGCCGCACCACACTGGCATTGGCCGGGGCATGTTCAGACCCAAAACCCACCGGATCGGCCTTCAACGGCAGCAGAACCCCGCCCGGCCCGCGGATTTCGTACTTATAGGCCTCGCCCTCACCGATGCCCGGCAGGAAAGTCTCCCACACCCCGGTGCCGCCGCGCCTGCGCATCGGATGCCGCCGCCCGTCCCAGGCGTTAAACCCGCCCACCACCGAAACCCGTTCGGCATTCGGTGCCCAGACCGCGAAATGCGTGCCCGCAACGCCTTCATGCGTGATCACATGCGCGCCCAGCACCTGCCACAGCCGTTTGTGGTTGCCTTCGCCCAGCAGGTATTCGTCCAACTCGCCCAGCACGGGGCCAAAGCGGAACGGATCTTCGCATTCCCACGTTGCCCCATGGCCCTGCCAGCGCAGCCGGTAGGCCGCCTTTTTTGGCAGTTCCGCCACAAACAGCCCCTGCGCACCGGCCACGGGGCGCGCCTCCACCGGCTTGCCGGATTTGCCGACCAGCACCTGCATCGCCTGCGCCCCGGGATCAAACCCCGACACCACCCATTTCCCGCCCCGCTTGTGCAGGCCCAGCACCCCAAACGGATCACCATGGCGACCCTCGGCAATCGCCGCCGCGGCACTTGGGTCGATCAGAAGATCAGTCATGGGAACCTCTTGAATTCAAAGCGCCGAAGGGATTGACCAGATGTCTTTCATATAGCTGCGAATGGTCCGGTCAGACGAAAAGAAGCCAGAGCGTGCGGTGTTCATCGCCGCCATTTTCACCCAGACATCGCGGTTGGCAAAGGCCCGATCCACCGATGACTGCGCCGCATCGTAGGCGTCAAAATCGGCGGAAACGAGGAAATAATCGTGATGCCAGACCCGATGCACCAGACCATGATAACGGTCGCGCTGTTCGGGCGAAAACGTGCCTTCCGCAATCGCCTGCAACACCCCGGGCAAGGTCGGGCTCGCCTCGATCGCAAGGCGCGCCTGATCGGGGTCTTCGCGGCGCTTGTGAACCTCGGCAGTGGTCAACCCGAACAGGAAGAAGTTTTCCGCCCCAACCTCTTGCAAAATTTCAACATTCGCGCCGTCCAGCGTACCGATGGTCGGCGCGCCGTTCATCATGAATTTCATGTTGCCGGTGCCGGATGCCTCCATCCCCGCCGTCGAAATCTGTTCAGACAGGTCCGCCGCAGGGATCAGCCGTTCCGCCATCGACACGTTGTAATTGGCCGGATAGACGATCTTCAACAGATCGCGCGTTTCAGGGTCGGCATTAACAACCGCCGCCACGTCATTGATAAGGTGGATGATTTCCTTAGCCACGGCATAGCCCGGCGCCGATTTGCCGCCAAAAATCTTGACGCGCGGCACCCAAGTACCGGTGGGGTTCGCCTTGATCTGCTGCCAGTGCGAAATGGTTTGCAGGATGTTCAGCAACTGCCGCTTGTATTCGTGAATCCGCTTGACCTGCACGTCAAACAACGCGTCCGGGCTGACCTGAATGCCCATCTCCTGCCCGATCCAGTTGGAAAGCCCGACCTTGTTCTGCCGCTTGGCCGCTTCAAAATCGGCGCGGAACCCCTTGTCATCGGTAAATTTTTCCAAACCTTTCAACCGGTCCAGATCATCCTCCCAGCCCGTACCGATGGTCTTGGTGATCAGGTTCGACAGCGGCCGGTTCGACATCTTCAACCAGCGCCGGGGCGTGACGCCGTTGGTCTGGTTCATCACCCGGTCAGGGTGCAAGGCGTTCAATTCCGGGAACAGATCCTTCTTCACCAGATCGGAATGCAGCGCCGAAACCCCGTTGACCTTATGCGCCATGATGAAGGCCAACTCGCCCATCCGCACCTCATGGTGCTTGACGATGCCGATGTAATGCGGCGGATGATAGGACGTGCGGTGCCAGGCGTCGATGCGTTCGACGATCTGCATATGGCGCGGCAGCACATTGCCAAAGGTGAACGTCGCCCAGCGTTCCAGCGCCTCTGGCAGCAGCGTGTGGTTGGTATAGCCCAGACATTGCTGTGCCACCTCCAGCGCATCGCCAAAACCCATGCCGTTTTCATCCATCAACAGCCGGATCAACTCTGGTCCGGCGATGGCGGGATGGGTGTCATTCATCTGAATCGCCGCGTATTTCGGCAGCGCGCGCAGATCGCTGTGGCGGTTCTTGAACCGGCGCAGGATGTCTTGCAGCGCGGCAGAGGTCAGGAAAAACTCCTGCTTCAGCCGCAGCTCTTTGCCCTGATAGGTGGTGTCATCGGGGTACAGCACCCGGCTTAGCGTGCGCGCTAAAGCCTCTGGCTCTGCCGCCGCCGCATAGTCACCGCGGTTGAACCGCGACAGATCGAACAGCGTCGTCGGTTTCGCCGCCCACAGCCGCAGCGTGTTGGCCCATTTGCCCTGCCAGCCGATCACCGGCGTATCGAAGGCCGAGGCGAACACCGTTTCCCCCGGCACCCAAACCTCGCGCCCGCCCTGCGTTTCGATATGGCCCTTGAACGGGATCGTATAGGCGCTTTCCGGGCGGGCGAATTCCCACGGGTTGCTTTGCGTCAGCCAATCTTCCGGCGCCTCAACCTGCTGACCACCTTCAAACCGTTGCCGGAACAGCCCGTGTTCATAGCGGATGCCATAGCCATAGGCGGGGCAGCCCACCGTCGCCATGCTTTCCATGAAACACGCGGCCAACCGGCCCAGCCCGCCATTGCCAAGTGCTGCATCCGGTTCGCCATGCACCAGATCGGTGAAATCCTGGCCAAAACCCTTCATCACCTCTTCGGCCATCTCGCGCAGGCCAAGGTTGACGGTGGCATCCTCCAAAATCCGGCCGATCAGGAATTCCATCGACAGGTAATACACCCGCTTGCGATCTTCGGCCCAGGTGCGGCGGGTCGAGGCGAACCACGGGTCCACGATCCGGTCGCGAATCGCAAAGGACAGCGCCATACGCCAGTCATAGGGGCTGGCGTTCGGAACATCCTTGCCCAGCGTAAAGGTCAGATGACGCAGGACGTCGGCCTGCAGCAGGTTCGGTGTAAGGCTCATGTCGGTCAAGATGCGGTCCATATTCGGTCAATCACGGTCGTCTGCAGCTTATTCCTCTGCACCCCCCGGTCAAGCAAGCCCGTTCGCCTGACCCTCAAATCGGTTTCAAGAATCCCCCTCTTCGACCACTGTTACCGCAAACATTCATGAAAATCATCCTATATTTTGGCCTGTCTTTACAAACTACCCAGATCAAAGCGCTTTGATTTGCCAAGAAAACCCATTTGCTCCCGCCTGCGCCGCGCCCGCTGTGCCGAAAAAATCACCACTTCCCGAACAAGAAAAACTGCATCTGATCTATATCAAGGCGAAAACCGCCCGTCACATTAGTGTTACCACAGTTCAACAAGAGGGCTGCCATGCGTTTGACCACCCGTACAAACCTCGCCATGCGGACACTGATGTATTGCGCCTCGAACCCCGGCAAGATCGTTCGCAAACATGAGGTTGCCGTCGCGTGCGGCGCGTCGGAAAACCATCTGGCGCAGGTCATTCACCTGCTTGCGCGTCAGGGTGTGCTGAAAACCCTCCGCGGCCGCGCGGGCGGGCTGATGCTGGCGCATCCGCCATCCGAAATCCGCGTCGGCTCGGTGTTCCGTATGCTGGAGGGCGTGCTGCCCTTCACCGAATGCAACAGCGAAACCGGTCATTGCCCGCTGGTCGGCTGTTGCCGCCTGAAATGCATCCTCTCCGACGCCATCGAGGGGTTCTACACCTCGCTTGATGCGGTCAGTCTGGAGGATCTGGTGGGCGGCAACACCCAATTACAGCAACTGCTGAAAGCCGCTTAGGCCTTGTGGCAGGCAGGCCCCGCCAGATCACCCAGAATCGGGCAATCGGGGCGCGCATCGCCCGCGCAAGATTCGATCAGCCGCGACAGCACGCTCTCCATCTCGTGCAGTTCCGCGATCTTGGCGCGCACCTGCGCCAGATGCGCCACCGTCAGCGCCTTGACCTCGGCACTCGCCCGGCCCTGATCCTCATAAAGCGCCAACAGTGCCCGGCATTCCTCGATCGAAAAGCCCAAAGACCGCGCCCGCGCCAGAAAGGTCAGCTTGTGCAGGCTCTTGCCGTCAAAACGGCGATAGCCGTTGTCGCCGCGCTGCGGGCGTACCAGCCCGATCTCTTCGTAATAGCGGATCGTCTTGGCGGGCAGGCCAGAGGCCGCCGCCGCCTGCGCGATATTCATGCCGTCACCCCCTTGAACCGTTTCAACCGCAAGGCATTGGTCAACACAAACACCGATGACAGCGCCATCGCCCCCGCCCCCAGCATCGGCGACAGTTGCGGGCCGCCAAACGGCACCAGAACCCCCGCCGCCACCGGGATCAGCGCGACGTTATAGCCAAAGGCCCAGGTCAGATTTTGCCGGATGTTGCGCATCGTGGCGCGGCTGATCGCAATGGCATTGACCACGCCCAGCGGATCGCCGGTCATCAACACCACATCGCCCGCCTCGATCGCCACATCGGTGCCGGTGCCCATCGCAATGCCGACATCGGCTGCGGCGAGAGCCGGC
>CAMFLG010000263.1 GCA_945957495.1 uncultured Pseudorhodobacter sp.
TGCGGGATCGCGCCGGCCTGCAGGCGGACCTGCTGATCACCGCGCAGCCCGGCCAGCACCGTGCGGGCATGCCCCCCCAGTTGCGGCGCCGCCTCGAACAATGTCACTTGATGCTGCGGCGCAAGCAGCCGCGCCGCCGCCATCCCCGAAATTCCGGCGCCAATCACGGCAATGTTCTGGCGAAAGGCGGCTGGGGCGTCAAAAGACATGAAGGCTCCGTCGGTTGCTTTGACAAGAGTACGCCATCGCACCCGGTCTGGATCAATAAAGAAAAAAGTGATCCGGATTTGCGGGGCCCGCGTAAGGGATGCATGTTGACGCAAGAGCATATATCCCCTGTTCTAAACCCAGCGGTTGCCGCAATGCTGCGCAACCCACGCATGGAATCAGCCACAGCGGCAGCTAAGGGAGCAGACGTGACAGACCCAACGCCGCGCCCGCTGTCTTTGCAGACGGTCTGGCTGCTAGAGGTGCGCGACAATCGCAGCCGCGCAGCCTTTGCGCAGTTGTTCGATTTTTACGCCCCGCGCCTGAAGGGCATGTTGATGCGGGCCGGCATGCGGTCCAATCAGGCCGAAGATGTGGTGCAGGAAGTGATGCTCAGCATCTGGCGCAAGGCGGATCAGTTTGACCCCGCCCGCGCGCAGGCCTCGGCCTGGATTTATCGCATCGCACGCAACCGCCAGATCGACATGATCCGCCGCGAAAACCGGCCCTTGCCGGACGCGCTGATCCTTGACGAAGAAGACAGCATTGATGACGCAGGCCAGGTTCTGGCGCTGGATCAAGAGGGCGCGCAGCTGCGGGCTGCCCTTGCGCGACTGGCACCCGAACAGCGCGCTGTCATCGAACAGGCCTATATGGGCGAGCTGTCGCATAGTGAAATCACCGCCCAGACCGGGCTGCCGCTGGGCACGATCAAATCGCGCATCCGGCTGGCGTTGGACCGGCTGCGGCACGACCTGAGAGACTTGCGTTAGATGACCGAGATCACCCATCATATTTCCGAGGAATTGCTGACCGCCTATGCGGCGGGAAGTCTGGGCCAGGCGTTCAGCGTGGCCGTGGCTGCGCATGTATCGCTGTGTCTGGAATGCAGGGCGCGGCTGGCGGCAGTGGAACACGTCGGCGGCGCGGTGCTGGACGGGCTTGCGACGCAGAGCGTAGGTGGCGATCTGAAGGCGGCGGTGATGGCCGCGCTGGATATGCCCGCGCCTGCCGAAGAGGCAACCGCGCCACGCCGATCGGGCATCTACCCCGGTGCAGTGATGGCCGCGCTGAAGGGTCGCCCGCCGAAATGGCGCGCGCTGGGGGCGGGCATCCGGCAGTGCATCATTTCAGAGGGGCCGGACGGGTCGCTGCGGCTGCTTTATATCCCGCCGGGTCAGGCAGTGCCGGACCATGGACATGGCGGGCTAGAGATGACGTTGGTGCTGCAGGGCAGCTTCCACGATGAGACCGGGCAGTTCGGCGTGGGCGATATCGAGATCGCGGCAGAAGAGCTGGAACACACCCCGATTGCAGGTCAGGGGCTGGCTTGCATCTGCCTTGCGGCCACCGATGCGCCCCTGCGGTTCCGCAGTTGGTTGCCCCGGTTGTTGCAGCCGGTGTTCCGGATCTGAGCCCTATTGCTCTGGGTCCGGCCCCTGCAGGATCAGCTTGAAGAACGCGTAGGCGCCCGCGCCGGAAAACACCACCGCCCAGCCGGGGCTGCCGTTGTACAGCTCAACTCCGCCCCAGGCCAGCGGCAGCAGCACCGCCGCCCAGCGCCGCCACACGGGGGCGAAGAACGGATCGTTGGGGTCTAGGAATTTCATCGCGCGTTCCGTTGGTTCGGGCACCGCTGTTGGGCGGGGTTGGATCAGGTTCATCAGGCGGGGTCGGGAAAGTCAACCGCCCCCTTGCCGGATGCCGGGCGCGGGCCTAGGCTGACCGGAAAAGGAGGGCCGCAGATGACTGAAATCGCCACCGACTTTGCCGGGCAGACCGTGATCACCACCTTCGAAATGTCGCCCGCCACCGCGCATGATCTGATGGAGGCGCTGCAGGTGGCCTATGATCAGTTCATCCGCCACCAGCCCGGCTTTCTGGGGGCTGGGCTGCACATGAATGACGCGATGACGCGGGTGTGCAACTATTCGAAATGGCGGCGGCGTGAGGATTATCAGGCCATGCTGCGCACCCCGGAAATGCGCGACCGCAACCGTGTCATCGCCTCGTACTGCCGGGGGTTCGAGCCGGTGATGTATGAGGTGGTCGGGGTGTATTGATCGCCCATCCGTCCTCATGTCGCACGCGTGCGACGTGAGGAACTTTGTTATTTTTCAATAGATTGCGATTGTCTTGGCAAGAAAAAGTTAACCTTTCGAGCCCACGCGATTTAGCGGAAGTCCAAGCTTTTCATGTGAGCAGGTTGATCATGGCGGCGCCTGACATAGACGGCCTTGCCGAAGTTCTGGAGGCCGCAGACTTTTGTGGCGTGGTGGACCTGCGCCAGAGCGGTAAGACCCTTTTTGCAGCCGCCCGGGGGTTTTCAACACCGAAGTGGCGCATGAGCAATACGATGGACACCCGGTTTGACACCGCATCCATCACCAAGCTTTTCACCAGCGTTGCTGTCTTGCAGTTGGTCGCGGCGAAAAAATTGGTGCTTGATGCACCGATCCACGATCAAGTCGATCTGACCGGCACCACGATCAGCCCGGACGTCACCCTGCGGCATCTGCTGACCCATACCAGCGGCATTGCCGACGATGCCGATGAAGAGGCGGGCGAGGATTATGCGCAGATCTTTCGCGACAGGCCCTGCTACTCGATCACCACCACGGCAGATTTTCTGCCGCAGTTCGCGTTCAAACCCCGCCTTGCCGCACCCGGCGCCCAATGCCGGTATTGCAACGTCGGCTATATTCTGGCCGGTCTGGCCATCGAGAAGGTCACGGGCCGCAGCTTTCGATCCTATGTTACGTCCGAGATCTTTGGGCGGGCGGGAATGAATCGGGCGGGTTTCTTTGACCGCCGAGAGGCCGAGCCGGACGTGGCCGAAGGCTGGGACAGGCAACCGGATGGGGGCTGGCAGTCGAATGTTTTCAGCTTTCCGCCGATTGGATCACCGGACGGCGGCGCGTATGCGACGACAGCTGACCTGCATGGTTTCTTGGCGGCACTGCGCGCAGACGTGTTGTTGCCGCCCAACATGCGGCAGGCGTTCTTTGCGCCACAGGTCCGGCACCCCAGCGGGGTTTGGTTCGGATTTGGACTCGAGTTCGACGGCAGCGTGTTTTCCAAGGACGGCTTGAATGCGGGCGCGAGCGGAAAGCTGATCCACTACGGGGCGGTCGGTGTGGATGCAGTCGTGCTTTCCAACTCTGCCAGCGGGGCGTGGCCGTTGGTGGCCGAACTGGATCGAAGGTTCAAGCCTGGGGCGCTCTAATTGTAATGGAGCATCCGATCCATGTCGCACGCGTGCGACATGGATTGCCGACATTAAATCAAGGCCTTGCGTGGCGTCGGTAAGATTTGGTTAAGGATTACCGCGCAAGTGCTGCCCAGAGGCGGGCTCAGATTACCATGCCAGAGCGTTGCACGTCGCCATCGTCCTGCACGGATCGCAGAACGATCTGTTTGCGCTTCTTGCGGTCATATAGATCGCCCACAACAAACAGAACGCCGATACCAGCCACGATCAACAGCGTATCCAGCGCGGTCGAAGCAGGCAGGATCGCCTTGGTGACTTGCCCGATATAGGCCAGGATGGTGCCTGCGGCGAAAACCGGCAGCGAATGGCGGCCCAGCATCACGATCGGCGAAACCCGGGGATCGCCTGCCAGCGTTTTGACCACGGGCCAGGCGCTAAGCACATAGGCCAGTGCCAGAATATGCAACAGCCGGGGCAGGCAGACGAAGCTTTTCTCAAAGGTGGTGAACAGCTCTGGCAGGCCGCCGTATTTTTGCAGCAGCCACAGCCCGTAACCGGCGCGGTCGGCGATCAGCGGCACCTGCACCCAAAGGGCAGAGGCAACCAGAAACGCCACCGCCAAACGAAAGGCCCAAACGTTGTATGGCAAGAACCGCTTGCCCTGCCGCATACCAAGGCCGGTCAGCACCCCTGCGACGAACAGCACCTGCCAGGAGAGCGGATTGAACAGCCAGCCGTAATCCGTCGGAAAGGTCGGCATCCGTATTTGCAGCAGGCCGACCACGAGCCATAGCAGCAGCGACCCCGCCATCACCCGCCGTGGCCAGCGCGCCGCCAGAAACAGCAGGGCCGGCGCCGCCAGCATCAGGACGACGTACAGCGGCAAAATGTCTGCATAGGCAAACTGATGCCCCAGCAGCGCCAGCGGCAGAACAAATCCGACAGGATCGTGAATGGCAGGCAGGATCTTGTGATCGGAGGCAATGGCATGAACTTGCGGATGGTCCAGACCAAGCGCAAAGGCCAGCAGCAGCGCAAGGATGATCAGCATATGCACCGACCACAGCGTAACCGCCCGCCGCCATGGCCGCAGCGCCTGACCCAGCCGGGGCGCGCGCCCCAGAAACGCCGTGCCATAGGCCAGCCCCGTCGCCATGCCCGACATCAGCACAAAGCCTTCGGCAGCGTCCGAAAATCCGAAATTGCGCGAGGTGAAATTTTCCCAGATCGTGCCCGGCACATGGTTGATGAAAATCATCACCAGCGCGATGCCGCGCAGCAAATCAATACGATAATCCCGGACGTGATTCATCCGGCGATCTTAGTCTGTTCCACGGGCAGGGTCCATGCCTGCAAGATCTCGGCGTGCCGGGCCACGACGGCGGGGCAGGACGTGTCGGCGGGCACCTGAAACAGCCCTTGCGCCGCGTTGCGCGAACTCCACCAGATCAACAGTGGAGCAAAGGCCATCGGCAGCGCCACGGGCAGCAGCCACAGGGTCAGGTCAGGGGCCAGAAACTGCGTCACCGCAATGCCCGCAACGCCCCACAGGCTGATCCAGCGCCCGCCTGCCCAGCTTTCGGCAAAGCTCAAGCCCCCGTCGCCCCGGTTGTTCGGCGGCCATCCGCCATCCAGCCCGAACAAGACCTGCAACACCGACCGGCTTTGAAACGCCAACAGCAGCGGCGCGATCACCGACGACAGCAGCAGTTCAAAAAACACTGACCGCAGGCTGCCCCCCACACCGCCAAAGCCGCGCGCCCGCCCCGTCAACGCCGCATCCAGCCCGACCAACAGCTTGGGCATGACCAGAAGGCCGAAAATGCC
>CAMFLG010000264.1 GCA_945957495.1 uncultured Pseudorhodobacter sp.
CCCGCAACAATAGCTGCGGTTGGGTGGGAAGGCAGTTCATCCCATTAGGTCACGGAAAATGAACAATTTGCCTTAAATTTTCTTCATCTTGGCGCAAATACTCCACCGGGGAAGCCTTGCCGCAGGCAAGGCGCGGGGGTGTGAAACCCCCGTCCTTCGGATCAATTCCGCCGATAGGTCAGATAATGCGGCGGGCGGCCCTCGCGCAGGGCTTTTTGCTCGTACCGGGTGGAATACCAGTCGGCCCAGGGCTGATCAGAGCTTTCGATCAGCGTGAAACCGGCCTGCGGCACCTCTTCCAGCGTCTGGCGGACGTAGTCGGCAATGTCGGTGGCGACGCGGAATTCCGCCCCCGGGGCCAGTACACGCGCCAGACCGGCAAGATAGCCTTGCGTCACAAAGCGGCGGCGGTGGTGGCGGGCTTTGGGCCAGGGGTCGGGGTAGTTCAGAAAGGCCTTTTGCACCACGCCTGCGGGCAGCACATCGAACAGATCGCGCACATCGCCGGGATGGATGGCCAGATTTTCCACGCCCGCCGCGCGGATTTTCCCCAGCAGCATGGCGATGCCGTTGACGAAAGGTTCGCAGCCGATCAGGCCGATGTCGGGGTAGGTGGCGGCCATATGCACCATATGCTCACCCCCGCCAAAGCCGATTTCCAGCCAGATCGGCTTGTCGCCAAAACGCGACAGATCGACAGGGCTGCGTGCCGGATTGTCGTCGCGCAACACGCCCGCAAGGCTCAGACGGCCCAGATCCTCTTCCAGATAGGTCTTCTGGCTTTGCCGCAGGGTCTTGCCATGCACACGGCCATAGAAGTTGCGGCGTTCAACTGGATCATACATGGCTTGGCCCCGATTGGTGGTGGGCGGCGTCTAGCGGCGATTGGGCCGCATCGCAAGGGGTTGACGGCCCTGCATTCACCCCCGGCCGCGATAGGGGGCAACGCCCTGATCGGGAATCCAGGCGCCCACAGGCGGGGTGCCGGTCTGCCAGAACACATCAATCGGGATGCCGCCGCGCGGGAACCAATAGGCGCCGATGCGCAGCCATTCTGGGTTCAGCAAGCCCACCAGTTTCTTGCCGATATCCAGCGTGCAATCCTCGTGAAAGGCGCCGTGGTTGCGAAAGCTGTGCAGGTAAAGCTTAAGCGATTTCGATTCCACCAGCCAATCGCGCGGGATGTAGTCGATGACGATATGTGCGAAATCCGGCTGTCCGGTCATCGGGCAGAGCGATGTAAACTCCGGCACGGTAAAGCGCACATTGGCCAGACTGCCGGAATGGCCATAGGGCACCCGCTCTAACACCGCCAGATCGGGGCCATCGGGCAGGGCGGTGGCTTGGCCAAGCTGGGTCAGGCCGGAAACGTCGGTCTTGGTCATGGCGGGCTCCAATGCAAACGGCGGCACCACAGCGCCGCCGTATCAGTATAATCGGTAGGGTGCGTGATTTCACGCACCCCGTTGTCAGACGGCCTTCTTCAGCGCCTCGATCAGATCGGTTTTCTCCCACGAGAAACCGCCATCCGCCTCTGGCGCGCGGCCGAAATGGCCATAGGCCGAGGTGCGGGCATAGATCGGGCGGGTCAGGTCCAGATGCGTGCGGATGCCGCGCGGGGTCAGATCCATGCACTGCGCCACGGCATGTTCGATGCGCTCGGCCTCGACTTGTCCGGTGCCATGCGTATCGACATAGATCGACAGCGGCTTGGCGACGCCGATGGCGTAAGAGACTTGCAGCGTGCAACGGTCGGCAAGGCCGGCGGCCACGACGTTCTTGGCCAGGTAGCGCGCGGCATAGGCGGCAGAGCGGTCAACCTTGGTGGGATCCTTGCCGGAAAACGCGCCGCCGCCATGCGGGGCGGCACCGCCGTAGGTGTCCACGATGATCTTGCGCCCGGTCAAGCCCGCATCGCCATCCGGCCCGCCGATCACGAAGGTGCCGGTGGGGTTGACCCACCATTCGGTTTTCTCGGTGATCCAGCCCGAGGGCAGCACTTCGCGGATATAGGGCTCGACAATGGCGCGGATATCGTCCGAGGTCTGGCTTTCATGCGCGTGCTGGGTGGACAGCACGATCGAGGTCACTTCCACCGGCTCGCCGTCTTCGTAGCGCAGCGACAGTTGCGATTTGGCGTCCGGGCGCAGCGTGGGCTCTTGCCCGGATTTGCGCACCTCGGCCAGACGGCGCAGGATTGCGTGCGAATACTGGATCGGGGCGGGCATCAGTTCTGGCGTTTCGCGGCAGGCATAGCCGAACATGATGCCCTGATCGCCCGCGCCATCCTTATCAACGCCTTGCGCGATGTGGGCGGATTGCTTGTGCAGGTAATTCTGCACCTTCAGGGTGTTCCAGTGGAATTCATCCTGCTCGTAACCGATGTCCTTGACGCAGGCGCGCACGATGTCTTCGACGCGGCCCAGCATGGCCTTCAGCTCTTTCTTGTCAGACAGGCCAACTTCGCCGCCCACCACGACCCGGCCGGTGGTGGCAAAGGTTTCGCAGGCGACGCGGGCGTTCGGCTCTACCGTCAGAAAGGCATCAAGCACGGCATCGGACACCCGATCACACAGCTTGTCGGGATGACCTTCCGAGACAGACTCGGAGGTAAAGATATAGTTCTTGCGGCTCATTGGGGACGTGCTCCGTTCAGGTTAACCCCGTCACGCCAGGAAGCCGTTGTGCGGGTCTGTGCCTGACTTGCGCCAAGCGCCCCGAAAGGTCAAGGGAATGCGCGGCCCCGGCGCCGGATCAGCGCAAGCCCGAGTCCCAAAAGCAACATAATCAAGGGGAATTCGCCAAACCGTGCATAGGGCGTGATCGGCAAGGCCCCGGGCAGGGCTGTGTTCAGATAGCCCGCCGTGTCAAACTCCAAAGCGTCCCGCACCCGCCCCCGCGCATCATAGACCGCCGTTACCCCGGTATTGGCCACCCGCACCAAGGGAAGCCCCTGTTCAATGGCACGCAGGCGGGCCTGCGCCGCATGCTGGAACGGCCCTGTCCAGATGCCGAACCAGGCGTCATTGGTGATCTGCAACAGCCAGTCGGCGCGTTCAACACCGCGCAGGTCTTGCGGGAACACCGCCTCATAGCAGATCAGGGGCAGCACCTTGCCCAGCTTCGGGCCAAGGTCGATCACCTGCGGCCCCGGACCCGCCGAATAGCCGTTGCCGGTGGCCGAGGCGAAGGCAGAGATGTTCAGCCATTTGAACAGCGCATCACCAAAGGGCGTGTATTCGCCAAAGGGCACCAGATGATGCTTGTCATATTCGGCAAGCACGCTGCCATCGGGCGCCAGCGCCGTCAGCGTGTTGAAGCCGCGGTCGCCTTCCAGCCGCTGCCGCCCCACGATCACCACCGCGCCCTTGCCTGCCTGCCCGATCATCGCCGCCATGTCAGAATGGCGGTCCATCAGATAGGGCAGGGCGGTCTCCGGCCAGATCACCAGATCCGGCGGCGGGTAGGCGGCGGTAAAGCGCAGCAGCAGGTCAAAGAACTGGTTGGCAAGGTCGGGGTCCCATTTCGCGTGCTGGGCAGCGTTGGGTTGGACCAGACGCAAGGTCACGTCGCGGTCGGCGGGCATCGGCTGCGCCAGCATCCAGGCGCCATAGCCCCAGACGGCACCGATCAGGGCCACGCCCGCCACCGCCGCCCCGGCGCGGCGCTGCGCCAGAAGCGCCGCTGCCAGTAGCGTGATCAGGGTCAACCCAGAGGGGCCAAGCAGGGCAGCAAACTGCGCCACCGGCGTGTCGATCCAGATATGGCCGATCAGTGCCCATGGAAATCCGGTCAGCACATAGCCGCGCAGCAATTCGGTCGCGGTCAGGGTCAGCGCAAAGCCAAAGGCGCGGTTGCGCAGCAAGGGCAGGGCCGCCGCCGCCAGCGCCCAGAACAGCGCCATGCCAAAGGCCATCATCGGCAGGGCAAAGGGCGCCATCCAGCCATCCTGCGCCACATCCACCATGAAGGGCTGCACGATCCAGTTCAGCGCCGCCGCGAAATACCCGGCACCGGCAAACCAGGCGATCCAGATCGCCGGTTTGGCGGCCGTTGCCGCCACCAGCCAGACCAGAACCGCCAGCGCAGGCAAGGCCAGATACCACAGGCCCAAGGGGGCCTGCCCGGTTGCCGCAAGCACGCCCAAACCGGCCCCGGCCAGCACAGGCCGCAGTCCCGGCCAGCCCGCGTTTCGCAACATCTCAGCCGTCCGCCTCAGGCCCGTCAAACACCGCGCCCGCCTTGTGGCGGCCCGGCATCCGCACCCGCAGCCGTTTGATCCGGCGCGGATCGGCGTCCATCACTTCAAATTCGACGCCGCTTTCATGCTGAATGATCTCGCCGCGCACCGGCACCCGGCCTGTGCGCAAGAACACCAGCCCGCCTAGGGTGTCGATGTCTTCATCGTCCTCGCCATTGCGCAGGGTCAGGCCGATGGCGGTTTCGAACTCATCCAGCGGCACGATGGATTGCGCCACGAACACGCCCGGCGTTTCCTCGGCCCACAGCGGGCCTTCCGCCTCGTCATGTTCATCCTCGATCTCGCCGATCACGGTTTCGATCAGATCCTCAATGGTGACAAGCCCGTCAACGCCGCCGTATTCGTCAATCACCAAGGCCATATGCACACGATCGCGCTGCATCTTCTGCAGCAGCGTGGCGGCAGGCATCGACGGCGGTGCAAACAACACCGGCCGCAGCAGTTTGCGCAGCGAAAACCGCCCCGCCGCGCCAAAGCCGTGTTGCAGCGCCAGATCTTTCAGCAAGACCAGACCCTGCGGGTGATCCAGCGTGCCCTTGTAGACAGGCAGGCGCGAAAAGCCGTGCTTGCGAAACGCCTCGACCAGATCATCCTTGCCGATGTCCAAGGGTACTGCGGCAATCTCAACCTTAGGGATCGCCACGTCATCAACGCGCAGCCGCCGCAGGTTGTTCAGGCCAAGCAGGGTTGCGCCCTTGGCGGGCGCCGTTGCCGCGCCTTCCTCGTCGCCCTCGCTGCTGTCTGAAGAATTGAAGGCGGACAAAAGCCGCCCGAAAAATCCGCGTGGCGAGGCTTCAGCCTCTTCCTCCCCCGCGCGGGGGGCGCCGGTTAACCCGTCGTGACTACTGCCCATCGGTCCTTTGTCCAAATCCCGGCCCCTGGCGGGCCATGGCGCTAATATGGGTCAGAAAGCCCAAGCCGCGCAAGTATGCGCACTTCCAGGG
>CAMFLG010000265.1 GCA_945957495.1 uncultured Pseudorhodobacter sp.
AAATTATCCTTGGCCGCCACGCGGTTACGCCACCGTCTTTGCCCCGGTTTACGCGACCTGACCGGGGCAGATATAAGGCGGCGTCGGCGGCAGGCGAATTGGGTCGGGGGTGCAATGATCAGGTTTGGGCGCGTCTGGCGCAGCCTTCTGGCGCAGGGGATTGTGCTTTGCCTTATCGGTCTGGTTGCGGGCCCTGTTGCCGCACAGAACGCCGCAAGCGCGACGATCAACACCACGATGGACCAAACCAGCAAAAGCAAACTGGGCTTTGGCCATGGTTCGATCATCGCCGCGCCGATTCCGTTGAAAAACCCGGCCCTTGGCACGGGACTGATCGGCACCGCCGGATATATGTTCAAGCTGGATGCGGAATCTGACACGTCCTTTATCGGCGCGGCAGGGCTTTATACCAACAACGGATCAATGGGCGCGGGTCTGGCGGCGAACCTTTATTTCGGCGACGGGCGTTGGGCGATCAAGGCGCTTTATGGCCGGGCAGACATCAATTACGCCGTTTCCTCGCTAAGCGGATCACCGTTTGACGATGTACCCTTGTCGCAAAGCGGAACCATGGTGCAACTGAAAGCCAGCTATGGCGTAACGCAGAATTTGGCCTTTGGCATCGACGCGCAATATCTGGACACAACAATCCGCCTGAACAGCGACACGGATTTCCCGCTGGGCAACCTGCCCGGATTTGGCGTTTCGATTCAGGAACTGCTTGTCGGGCCGACCATCGAATGGGACAGTCGCGATGACAACATTTACCCGACCAAGGGCATCAACGTCTTGTTCACCGGGCAGTACGGCCAAGGTCTGGGCCACCTTCAGCACAATTTCCAGAAGGGCGTTCTGGTGGGCAAGGGCTTTGTTCCGGTTGGCAAGAAGGGCGTGTTTGGCTTTGACGGCACGATTTGCAGCGTCTCGGATGGGGCGCCGTTTTTCAACCTGTGCGCGGTGGGGCTGACGGACAGTCTGCGCGGCTATCCGGTGGGCCAGTATTTCAGCAATGCCCTGATCAGCGCGCAGGCCGAATTCCGCTATATCTTGACGCCGCGCTGGGGCGGGGTGGTGTTTGCAGGCACCTCGTCTGTCGGGGAAAGCTTTGGCAGCCTGACCCGCCCCGATGCGATCTACGCGGGCGGCGTGGGCGTGCGCTATCGGCTGTCGAAAACCTTCCCGATTGATTTCAGCTTTGACGTTTCGGTCAACAAGGAAGGTCAGGTTTACCAATACATCTACCTTGGCCAGCAGTTCTGAACGACGGCCCTAAAGGTGATCGGCGCTGTCCTTCAGCGGCATGTCGTGATGCAGAACCGCGCTTTGGCGTTCGATCATGCGATGCACGCGCGGCGGCTCTGGCCCTTGATGCAGGCGCATCAGGGTATCTGACACCTCTGCATCGGCCTGCGTGCGGCGCAGGTTGTGCCGCAGATAGTCGGCCCAAGTGGCGACATGATAGCTTTCTGTCCATTGTTCGTGATGTTCCAGATCGCGCAGCAGCACCCATTGCCGCGCCCCATCGCGGCGGCGGATGCGGCGGCGCTCCGTCATCGCCGCAAGGAAGGCCGGAATGTCGGCAGCGGTGATGCGGTAGTCGATCATCACCATAATTGGGCCAGAACGTCCGCGCAGATCCAGTTCCAGCGCGGGTTCGGTAAAGCGGTTCAGCGGGTCCAGGTTGATGCCGCCGAATTGCGGCATGGCAAAGCGCAACCCCACCGCCGCCCCCATGAAAAGCGACAGGCCCGAGGCGATCAGCGCGCCATCGGTGCCGATGGATTCGGCGACCATCCCCCATAGCCAGCTGCCCACCGCCAGCCCGCCAAAGGTCGCCATCTGATACATCGCAATCGACCGGCCCACGACCCAGCGCGGTGAGGAAAGCTGTACCGTCACGTTGAACAGCGACAAGGCCAGCACCCAGCACGCCCCCGCCAACAGCATCGGCACAAGGCTGATCCACAGCCAGGTGCTTTGCGACAGCATCATCGTGGCCAGACCAAAGCCGACGAAGGCGCCGCGCACGATAGCCTCGTTGCTGAACCGCTTGCGGATGGTGGCGTTCAGCAGGCCGCCGCAGATCGCCCCCAGCCCGAAAAATCCCAACAGAATGCCGTAAACAAAGGCGCCGCCCCGCACCAGATCGCGCGCTATGAGCGGCAGCAGCGCCAGAATGCTGACCGCGCCCAGCCCGAACAGCAAACCGCGCAGCATCACCCGCATCAGGTTGGGCGACATCGCGACATAGCGCAGTCCGGCCCCCAAGGCGGGCACAAACGGCTCGCGTGCCTCTTTCTGGCTGTTTGCGGCACCGGGCCAGGCCAGCAAGGCGCCCAGCAAGGGAAAATAGCTAAGCGCGTTGATGGCAAAGGCCGCGCCTGCCCCCGCCGTGGCCACGATGATGCCGCCCAGCGCGGGGCCAACGCTGCGCATCAGGTTGAACCCCATCGAATTCAGCGACACCGCCTCGGGCAGGTTTTCCCGCGGAACGATATCGCCCATCGAGGCCTGCCAGGAAGGGTTGTTCAGCGCCGTACCGGTGCCCAAAAGGAAGGTAAAGCCCAGCAGAACCCAGGGCGTCAGCAGCCCGGCAAAGGCCGCCACGGCCAGCGCCACCGACACCGTCAGCATGAAGACCTGCGCCACCAGCAAGATCCGCCGCCTGTCGTAATTGTCTGCCAGGGCCCCGGCAGACAGTGAAAACAGCATGATCGGCAGCGCGGTCGAGGCCTGTACCAAGGCGATCATGTTGGGCGATGTGGTCAGGCTGGTCATCATCCAGGCCGCCCCGACGCCCTGCACCAGGCCGCCAAAGTTCGACACCTGGCTGGTGATCCACAACAGCCGGAAGGTCTTGTGCCTGAGCGGCCCCAAGGCTGAAATCTGGCGCGACACCTGTTCCTCGCGGAGCTTGCCGGACGGCTGCAAGATGCAGTCGTTCCTGCGGGCTTTCCCTTGAATAGGTACGGCAGCCCGCGCCAAGGTCAACCCGGAATCGTCCAAAACGCCGCCCGAACAAGCCATCCTGCCCGTTCCGTGCCGACCGTCGGTTGCGCCCGGGCCGGAATGGCCTAGACTGCCTTCGCGAACCACAGGAGATGCCCATGCCCGCCCCCGCCGACACCGCGCCCAAGGGCGAACTGACGCTGCGCACGCTGGCGATGCCGCGCGATGCCAACACCAATGGCGATATCTTTGGCGGTTGGGTGCTGAGCCAGATGGATATGGCGGCGGGGATCGTGGCAGGCGCGCGGGCGCATGGCCGAGTGGCGACGGTCGCAATTGACGCGATGAAGTTCATCCGCCCGGTCAAGGTGGGGGATGTGCTGTGCATCTATGTGACGCTGGCCCGGGTGGGGCGCACCTCGATGGCGATGGATATCGAGGCCTGGGTGCTGCGCGGGCGGCAGGACATGCGCGAAAAGGTGACAGAGGCGCTGTTCACCTTTGTCGCCATTGATGAGGCGGGTCAGCCGAGGGTGGTGCCCCCGGCGTAACCAGTCTAGCGGATCGAGATGTTGTTGCCGCCCGAATTGCGCAGTTGTTTGAAAACATAGATCGGCAGCAGGATTTCCGCGATCAGGCTGCCCAGCCAGACCAGCAGCGTCGCCGCCAGCCAGTTTGACAGCCCGCCCATATCAAACCCCGGCATCAGCCATTCGGTGACTTTCAGCCCGAAAAACACCGACACCAGCGA
The DNA here is from genome assembly GCA_945957495.1 of uncultured Pseudorhodobacter sp. Classification (GTDB taxonomy): domain Bacteria; phylum Pseudomonadota; class Alphaproteobacteria; order Rhodobacterales; family Rhodobacteraceae; genus Cypionkella. The sequence continues at coordinate 3,701 of CAMFLG010000265.1, forward strand.
GATGCTGCCCCGGATCTGCGGCACGCTGGTGACGGCGATCTTGGTGATCAGCGGGCCGGTCAGGACCATCACCCCGGTAAAGACCAGCAGGACCACCACGAAGGAAATCGCGTCGATGGTGAAGCCGGTCAGCAGCGCGGTGGCCAGCAACAGGCCCACGGCATTGGCGATGATGGTGGCAAGGATGGAAAGGGCGAGGCGGATCATGGCGGCTCCTGAAATATCTTGCCGCATCCTGCGGCAGGCGGGGGGCTGCGGCAAGGAAAAAGGCGCGATGTGGCGGGTTTTGCGGGCCGGATTTTGGATGTCCCGGGCCGGGACATTTTTTATGTGTGGTTTTTCAGAGGGTTGACGGTTCGGATTTAAGGATTTGTTAAGGTTTGCAGGTGGGGATGACCGTAGTGCGGGGTTCACCCCGCGATTTGCGCGCCATAGCAACTGGAAGAGCAACGGGAAGGCGCGATCTTGACTTGGAACGAATGTGGTTGAGTGCGTGAACTCACACACCCAACCACGTCGAACCATTGCCTACTTTGAGTGGCGGCTAGGCAGCTTGAGTTTCCAACGCATCATGTCCGCAAGAACCGGGTAGATATCATTGTGCTTAGCTCCAAACCTCATCAGTCCACCCTGGTAAGCGCCTAGATCGCGATTAGCATCCGCACTAACTTCACCTTGATTTGGCAAGAAAGCAGCCAAATCCTGCAAGCCGAGTTCGGACCGGGCGGCCTGATCAAGCTCATAATAGCGCCACATTGGATTTTTGTGACTGAAGTCAACATCTTGCAGGCGTGCGAGCGCGGAATCTAGGAGTTCTTCGCCATTTTCTGGGCGCCTATTTGAAAAGGCAAGATCAAAGACCAACTTCGAAACCGCTTTCAAGACTACTGATTGCGCGGCGACGGTCTTCGCTTTCGCGCCAGCGCTTCCGAATCCATCGATCTTTAGGATCGCCGACCACATTTGGGCAACTACATCCATTCTAGGTTCAACAACCGCTGGCGTGGCACCGCTAATGTTGGACTTATTGAGAAACACAATCGCGTTGATTGCAACGATATCTCTACGAGGCAAACAGCCTTGATCATCGTTCCAATCAACTTGCTCATCTTCACAATCTGATAGCCCCATCTGTTCAATCAATACTGTCTCGATGAACTTCGTGATTGGATTCGATCCGTCAAATTTTAGGGAAAGTGATCGGGTCACTTTCTTACCCAAATTATTAAGATCATGGAAAAGTTGACGCTCTTGGTCGATGGAAAGGCCCAAGTGCAGCTCCACTTTCACACTCGCGAACGATCTGGCGCACTCTAGTGCCTCCATCCAAACGACAAGTTCTTCGGAAGGCACCTTTCCCTTGGTAATGAAGAGATTATTCTTCGCAGGATATGAACCGGTCTTTGTAACCGCTTCCAAAAACTCCCGCGTGATCTGCCCCCCAACAAGTCGATGCTGGCCGTCGATCATCCACCAGCGGAAATGGCGAGGCAGGTACAC
>CAMFLG010000266.1 GCA_945957495.1 uncultured Pseudorhodobacter sp.
GGCCTGGCCGCTGCTGGGCGAACCGATTGATGCAAGGCGTGGGTTTTTCGTGCTGCTGGGCTTTGCCGGGGTGCTGATCGCGCTGCAACCCGGCACGACAGAGTTTCAACTGGCACATCTGACGGCGATCTGTGGCGCAACCACCGGCGCGCTGAATTCACTGATCTTTCGCAAGATCGGCAACCGCGAAAAGGCCGGGGTGATTCTGCTGTACCCGGTGCTGGGGCAAATCGCTGGTGCGGGGCTGGTCATGCTGATCCTGCCCACAATCTGGCAGCCGGTCAGCCTGCACGCCAGTCAGCTTGTGGTTCTGATGGGTATTCTGGGCATCATCGGCGGGTTGCTGATCATCTCGGCCTATCGGGTGGCCCCGGCCATCGTGGTGGCGCCGATGCAGTATTCGCAGATCCTGTGGGCCAGCACGCTGGGCCTGATCTTTTGGGGTGAAGTTCCCGGCCTGATGACGGCCATCGGCATTGGCGTGATCATCGCGGCAGGGTTGTTGCTGTTGCATGCCGCGGGGCGCACACACCGGATCAAATCGCCGGACGCAGCGGCAAATTGACCTTGAAATCCTCGCCTTTTGGGGCGAGGGATGAAGGGCAGCGGTTGCGAACCCGCAGCCTTTCTTTTGCCCTGGACCCCATTGATGCCCGTTCCCCAATCCAACTTGCGCGGTGCGCTGTTGTCGTTGGCGGCATTCGCCGTTTACGCCAGCAACGACACAATGGTGAAATTCCTGGGCGCCAGTTACAGCCCGTTTCAACTGATCTTCTTCGCGGGCCTGCTTGGCTTTCCCTTGGTCACGATCATGTTGATGAGTGATCGCAGCGACGGCAACCTGATCCCGAAACACCCCTACTGGACGGCCATCCGTACCCTTGCCGCTGTGCTGAACGCGATCACCGGGTTTTACGCCTTCTCGGTGCTGCCGCTGGCACAGTGCTATGCGATCATCTTCGCCATGCCGATTCTGATCACGCTGCTGGCCATACCGATCCTGGGTGAAAAGGTCGGGCTGCACCGTTGGCTGGCCATTATCGTCGGGTTGGCCGGGGTGATCATCGTTCTGCGCCCGGGGCAGGTGCCGCTGGGTCTGGGCCACCTATCGGCGCTTGCGGCGGCGCTATTGGGGGCGGCCACATCTGTCATCGTGCGCAAGATCGGGCATATCGAACGCTCTGTCGTGTTGATGCTGTATCCGATGGTGGCGAACTTCGTCGTCATGGCTTTGGCCTTGCCCTTCGTCTACATCCCCATCCCGAAAGAGCATTTCGGCCTGATGGGGGCGATGGCGCTGCTGGGCCTCGTCGCAGGCATGCTGATGATCGCCGCCTACCGCCGCGCGCCAGCGATCATCGTGGCGCCCATGCAATATTCGCAGATGATCTGGGCGATCATCTTCGGCTATTTCCTGTTTGACGAAAGCATCGACCTTTGGACGGGCGTTGGCGCCATCGTCATCATCGCCGCCGGTGTCTATATCGTGCTGCGCGAGGACAAACCCTCGGTCTCGATCAACCGCCCGGTGCTGGAGAACCGCTCGCGGTTTGAAACCGGGGTTCTGCCGCGCATCAGCCTGTGGATGCTGCTGTTTGACCGCCGCCGCGCCCGCAACAAGGTCGAGGGGTTGGCCGGGACCGAAGGTGATGCATGAATCCTTCCCGACCCCTCTTGCAAACCCGCGCACAACGGTTTAACCCCGCGCCACGGTCGGAGCGTAGCGCAGTCTGGTAGCGCACCTGCTTCGGGAGCAGGGGGTCGGAGGTTCGAATCCTCTCGCTCCGACCAATTATCCCCCTGAAGCAAAGATGCACTCCTGGTTCGCTGACAGGCGCATGACTGCGCTGGCGGCAACGTGGAACAACAAAAGTTTCTGTTCAGGGATCAGAGCCTCCTAAAGAGCGATTTTCGACTCCGTGTTAACCAGACAGGCATTAGCGACCGTTTCTGCGCGAATTTGCGCCTCACTGTCTCTGCAGTCGGCTTCGGTCGGGTTGATACGGCCCGGGCCGGGTTGTCGGTGGTGGGCACCGAAAGTGATCCGGCACCCGACACGGCGTTTGGCGCGCCAGCCGGCCCTGTTCAAAATCGGGTCACATGCCAAGCTCGCTTAATCCCTGTTGGAAAGGCGATACATGGCCGGCGCGACGCGGCACGCGGCAATGCAGCCGCACAACCATTTGCACGGTTCGCGGCGGTCACAGCCGATGCCATCGCAGGATTGCCAACCCGGTGCGGGCGTTGCCGAAGGGCTGCAAACGCCTTCTGCCGTTGCTGCGCCAGCGTACGGTCCCCTATGCGTTCATTTACGCTTCGTCCCTAAAACTGCCGCTGGTCAGCACGCAGAACCAGATGAAGGGCAGTATCGCGAATGTCGTCTCAATCTCCCAACCTCATGCTTCCCTATATGGCCGCCGCGCAAGCTCAGAAGCATTTGACACACAATCAGGCGCTGGAGGGGCTGGATCTGATCGTTCAGTTGTCCCTGCAATCCTTTTCGCAAACCGTGCCACCGCTGGCCCCCAGCGAAGGCCAGATCTGGGCAATCGGCGCCGGGGCGACGGGTGGCTGGGCAGGGCGGGATGGCCAATTGGCGGCATGGTCGAATGGCGGATGGCTGTTCCTGTTGCCCCGCGTAGGATGGCGCGCCGCGCTGGGAACAGAGGTGCGGTTGTGGACGGGAACGGGTTGGGCAAAGCCCGAACTGCAGAACCTGCCCGGCGTCGGCATCAACAGCAGCTATGATGCCACCAACCGGCTGGCCGTGGCAGCGGATGCGACGCTGCTCAGCCATGCCGGGGCAGGGCATCAGGTCAAGATCAACAAGGCGGCGGTTGGCGATACCGCCTCGCTGATGTTTCAGACTGGCTGGTCGGGCCGGGCAGAGATCGGCACGCTGGGCGATGACAAGTTCGGCGTGAAAGTGTCGCCCGACGGATCGGTCTGGGCCACGGCATTTGCCGTCGATGCGACAACAAACGTCACGACGATGGCCCAGCTTGCCTTGTCAACGCCGCTGTCGCCCGCCGATGGCGGAACAGGCGTTGCCAACCCCATCGGGGCCAAACTGATCCGATCCGGCAGCCATACCCTGACCATCAACACCACAGCCACCACTTCGGTGACATTTCCGACCAGCGGCACACTCGCCACCCGCAGCGGCAGCGAGACGCTGTCCAGCAAGACCCTGACCGCGCCGGTGATCAACACTTCGGTGACAGGCACGGCGGTGACGCAAAACACCGCTGACACCACGGCGGGGCGGTTGCTCAAGGTCGGGGATTATGGCGCGGGGGCTGCGGCGGGGACGGTTCTGTTCGGCAGGGCCAACGTGTTGGGTGCGGTGTCGCAGGCCGCAGGCGTGCCCGGCGGCGCGATCATCGAACGCGGCAGCAACGCCAATGGCGACTATACCCGCTATGCCGATGGCACCCAGATCTGCTGGATCAGAGACTTTCTTACGCTGGTCAGTGCCGCCGCCGTGTGGACCTTTCCGGCCACCTTCATCACCGCAACCAGCCCGTCGGTTCTGGCGGCGCAACAGCCCGGCACGACGCGGTTCAACATCTGGGTCGCGGCACAGACCGCCGCATCAAACTGCAGCATCCGGTCGTCAGACACATCAAACAGCGAGGCCGTGGCACCCTATTGCACGCTTTTCGCCATTGGCCGCTGGTTCTAAGGAGCGAACCTTATGCAAATCACCCTTTCCCCCTGCCGTGGCCTGCCGGGCCAGCCTGAAACCACCCTGTCCGTTGCGGGCGACGTGCTGACCGTTGACGGCAGCGCCTTTGACCTGTCCGCGATTGCCGAAGGCGATGTCGCCACCCCGCTTGGCGAACATCCGTTTGTCGGCACGATCACCCGCGCGGCGGGCGTGATCCGCTGCACCGTGCCGGTGATCCTGGGCGATGATGCCGACACCAATCAGCCAGACAGCCCTTGGGTTGTGACCGCAGGCGACGGCCCGCTGATCATCCCGGCAAACCGGATCCGTCAAACCGTCGTTGAGGAGGAGGTGGAATGAGCTTTTCCCTAAGGATTCAAAGCGCCGACGCGCGCGCCGCAGAGGCGGCTGCAGCCCATCAGGCGCAAATTTCCGCCGCAGTCGAACGCCATGTCGAGGCGCAGGCACAGGCGCTGGGCTATGCCTCGGCCACGGCCCTGACCGGCTATCTTGGCTCTACCGTTGCCCCTTGGGCGGCAGAGGCTCGCGCCTTTGTCACATGGCGCGATGCCGTCTGGACCAAGGTGTTCGCAGTTTCGGGGCAGGAACAGGTGCTGACCCCCGATGCCGTCATCGCAGCCCTGCCCGCGTGGGGCGGCTGATCACCCTCGCCCACAAAACCACCCCATGAACATGGGGTGGTTTTGCGCACGCGCCGCCCGTCACGCCAATCCTGCGCCCATCAGAACCTGACGCACCGAACGCGCGGTTTTCTCGACGATTTCCTGCAACTCGGCATCAGTGCAGTTGTAGGGCGGCGCCAGAATAACGATATCGCCACGCTTGCCATCGACATTGCCGCCCACCGGATAGCAGATCAGCCCGTTCGCCATCGCCTGTTCGCGCACCCGCATGAACAGCTTCAGGCTCGGGTCAAACGGCGCTTTGCTGTCGCGGTCTGCGACCAGTTCGGCGCAGATGAAATGGCCGCGCCCGCGAATGTCGCCCACCGCCTCCAGTCCGGCAAAGGCATCGGCCAGCCAACCCTTCAGCCGCGCCTCATTCGCCGCCACCCGCGCCAGCAAACCGTCGCGCATCACGATCTTCTGCACCGCCACCCCGGCGGCACAGGCCGCCGTGTGGCCGGTAAAGGTGTGCCCGGTGCCAAAGGCGCCGTCCTTGGCGCGGATCGCCTCCCACACCGCCGTCGTGCAGATCGCCACGCCCAGCGGCTGATACCCCCCGGCCAACCCCTTGGCGACCGACATGATGTCAGGCTCTACCCCGTCGCGGTCCAGCGCGCGCCAGGGGCCGGTGCGGCCCGCGCCACACATCACCTCATCCGCAATCATCAGCACGCCGTATTTCGTGCAAATCTCGCGCACCCGTTTCGCATAACCCTCGGGTGCCGGCACGCAGCCGCCCGCCGCCCCCACCACCGGTTCAAAAACGAAGGCCGCAATCGTCTCTGGCCCCGCCGCCAGAATAGCCGCCTCCAACTCTGCCGCGCAGGCCGCGCCCGCGGTTTCG
>CAMFLG010000267.1 GCA_945957495.1 uncultured Pseudorhodobacter sp.
GGGCCGGGGGTGACGCGCTGGCAAATCGGCGACCGGGTTTGCGCGCTGTTTCCCGGCGGTGCCTATGCGGAATATGCCGCCTGCCACGAGGCGCATGCCCTGCCCATTCCGCAAGGGCTGTCGCTGCGCGAGGCGGCCTGCCTGCCCGAAACCTGCTTTACCGTCTGGTCCAACATGGTGATGCGCGGAGGGTTGAAGGCCGGGGAACGGTTTCTGGTGCATGGCGGATCATCGGGCATTGGCACGACGGCCATTCAGATCGCCAAGGCGCTGGGCGCACGGGTGTTTGCCACGGCGGGCAGTGATGAAAAGTGTCGGGCCTGCGAGGAGTTGGGGGCGGAGCAGTGCTTCAATTACCGTGAGGCGGATTTCGGGGCCGAAGCCAAGGCGCTGGGCGGGTTTGACCTGATCCTTGATATGGTTGGCGGCCCCTATCTGCCGCGCAACGTCAAGGCCTTGGCCGAAGACGGGCGGCTGGTGCAGATTGCCTTTCTGCAGGGGCCCAAAGTGGAGCTGAACTTTGCCGAAGTGATGATGCGGCGGCTGACCATTACGGGCAGCACGCTGCGGCCACAGTCTGATCAGGCCAAGGCGCGCTATGCGGCAGAGGTTGAACGCAACGTCTGGCCGATGATCGCGCGTGGGGCGTTCCGGGTGGTGATTGACAGCGAATTTGCTTTGCAGGAGGCGCCCGCCGCGCATTGGCGGATGGAAAGTTCAGGTCACGTTGGCAAGATCGTGATGAAAGTGGAATGAGGCTGCGTGAGATCACGCACCCCTTTCTTCAATCACCCAGCTTGGCGTGAACCTCGGCGATATCCACCTCGGCCAGCGGCATCTTGTTGGCGGGGTTGTCGAAATCGTATTTGAACAGCTGGAAGTCGCGTTTGTAGATTTCCCACATCAGGTGTTTGGACAGGTCGTCGAAATAGTCTTCGACCGGATGCAGCCGTTTGGGCCCGTGGCCTTCGCTTTCGTTGAATTTCGGGATCGCTTTCAGGTCAACCTTGTGCTTGGTTTTGACCTTTTTCAGCACCTTTCCCATGCCCTCATCGAATTTCTCGGTGAAGAAGATCTGGTCATAGCGGCCACCGTTGACGATATAGGTCGAGATGTGCCCGGCCATGGCCGACCAGTGGATGTCAGGCTCCATCGGTTTCTTGAACCGGATGGTGTCGCGCGCGAACAGCAGGAAACGGCGGAAGCTGGCGATCTGATCGAAGTCCTGCTTGCCGTCCTCGCCCCCCACCTCGATGCCATATTTCTGCACCAGCAGCGGCACGAGGTTTCCGCGATAGCGTTTGCCGTTGCGTTGGATGCCGCAGATCTTGTCGAAGAAGGACGACAGGATGCGCGTGTAGGGGTTGCGCACGCAGGTGAAGGCAAAGGATTTATGCGCCTTGACGTTCTGTTCGATCAGGGTCTGGCTGCCTTCAATCGCCCATTTGTGCATGCCAGCGGTCGCGTCGTGGATGTCGCCATCGAAGAACTTGCCATGGTCGGAATAGAACATGATCTGCCCGATGGTAGAGCAGGCGCACTTTGGCACCACCCTGTAAACCATCGACTGCGACTCTGTCATCCATGTACCCGGAAACCCCATCAACATCCCTCCTTGTCTGTGCCGAAGATTTGTTTGCGTGGCACAGAAACACATGCCCACAAAAAGCAAACAAACTCTGTCTTTTCAATGTCTCTTCACGCTAGTTAAGTAAACAATGACTCGCATTGGGGTGCAATGTTCTACAAATGGCCAGAATCGCCTTCATCTTGCTGTGTCACAAGGATCCGGAAGGGATCATCGCGCAGGCGCAACGGCTGACGGCGGTTGGTGACTATGTGGCGATTCACTTTGATGCCCGGGCCAAAGCGCAGGATTTCGACAAGATCAAGGCGGCGTTGGCCGACAACCCCGGTGTGGCCTTTGCCAAGCGCCGGGTGAAATGTGGCTGGGGGGAATGGTCGCTGGTCGAGGCGACGTTGCAGGCGGTCGAGGTGGCGGCAGAAACCTTTGTGCGGGCGACGCATTTCTACATGCTGTCGGGCGATTGCATGCCGATCAAATCGGCGCAATACGCGCATGATTTCCTGGACCGCGAGGATGTGGATTACATCGAAAGCTTTGATTTTTTCAATTCCGAATGGATCAAGACCGGCATCAAGGAAGAGCGGCTGATTTACCGCCACTGGTTCAACGAACGCACCCACAAGAAGCTGTTTTACGCGTCGATGGAATGGCAGCAAAAGCTGGGCCTGCAGCGCGCGATTCCTGCCGATATCGCGATGCAGATCGGCAGCCAATGGTGGTGTCTGCGGCGGCGGACCGTCGAATGGGTTCTGGATTTCGTGAAAAAGCGCAAGGATGTCATGCGGTTTTTCCGAACCACCTGGATCCCGGATGAGACGTTTTTTCAGACCGTGGTGCGCCATCTTGTGCCGCGGGCAGAGATCCGCACCCGCACGCTGACCTTTCTGATGTTCACCGATTACGGCATGCCGGTGACGTTTTACAACGACAACTATGACCTGCTGCTGAGCCAGGACTATCTGTTTGCCCGCAAGATCAGCCCGGATGCCAAGCAGTTGAAAGAGCGTCTGGGCAGGCTTTACGCCGAGAAGGGGCATCATTTCGACATCTCGAACGAAGGTCGCAGCCTGATCACCTTTCTGACCGGGCGTGGCCGGGTTGGGCGGCGCTTTGCCCCGCGGTTCTGGGAGACGGAAAGCACGCTGGGGCGCGACCGCACGCTGATGATGGTGACGTGCAAGAAATGGCACGTCGCCAAGCGTCTGGTTGAACGGGTGCGGCAGGTGGCGGGTATTCCCGCCATCGACTATCTGTTCAACGAAGCCTCTACCCCGCTGCCGGATCTTGGCGGCATTCAATCGACACTGGAAAAACGCACCCGGCACCGGCGGGCACTGGTGCGGATGCTGTTTGACTATTTCGGCACCAACCGGATGATCTTTTGCATTGATCCGGCCAACGTCGATCTGATGCAGGATTTCTACAACGACAAGGCGCGGGTGCGTCTGTTGGAGATCGAGTGCGAGTTCTCGGACGAATATCTGATCGGCCACGCTATGCGGGTTGGTCTGGCCAGCAAGCAATCGCCGCAGAACACGCTTGACCGGCTGCTTCCGACAATTCGCAACGATGTGAAATTCGAAGGCGACCGGATCCGGGACGCAGGATTTCCAAACCTTCTGCGGGTGCGGCAAGGCAACACGGTTGAGGAAAACGCCGTGCCTTTGGCCGAGTTTCTTGATATCCCGCTGGAGAAGGCGCGCGAGATCGCCGCCACCGATTATCTGTTTGTGGACTGAAAACATGGCCTATTCCTACGACCCATCCAATATTTTCGCGCGCATTCTGCGCGGTGAGATTCCGAACAAGACCGTGCTGGAAACCCCGCATACGCTGGCGTTTCACGACATTCACGCACAGGCGCCGGTGCATGTGCTGGTGATCCCGAAGGGGCCCTATGCCACGTTTGATCACTTTGCCGCCGAAGCCAGCGCGGAAGAGATCGTGGATTTCCACCGGGCCTGCGCGCAAGTCTGCGAAATGGTCGGGGTCGCGCCGGGTGAGGGCTATCGCGCCATCACCAATGCGGGCGCGCATGGCATGCAGGAAGTGCCGCATTATCATCTGCATATTCTGGGCGGCCGGGTGCTGGGCCGGCTGGTTGAACGCGTCTGAAACCGCAGGTTTCGGGTCGAAGGCGAGGGTGGGGCTGATTTAGGCTTTCCCAAAGCAAGGGAGCCTGCCATGACCATTCGATTTTCGCCAATCCGCACCGATATTGTCCGCGCCTATCAGGCGGGCGGAGCCGATGCCAACGGTCAGTTGCCAGAGCGGCAGATCTCTGATGGTGGCGGCAATCCGTGCCGCCATTGCCTGAAGATGATTCCTGCGGGGGCAGAGATGCTTGTTCTGGCGCATCGCCCCTTTCCCGCACCGCAACCTTATGCCGAATTGGGTCCGATCTTTCTGTGCGCCACGGCGTGTGAGGCGGGCGGCGGGGCCGCGCTGCCGGAAATGCTGGCGTCGCCTGACTACATTCTGCGGGGCTATGGCGCGAATGATCGGATCGTCTATGGCACCGGCGCGGTGGTGCCGACGGATCGCATCGCCGCCGAAGCGCAGATGCGGCTGGACGATCCGCGGGTGGCCTATGTGCATGTGCGATCCGCGCGCAACAACTGCTATCAATGCCGGATCGACCGTGTGTGATCCGCGGTTTTCAAGCGGAGCGGCTGCGCCGCAAGGTTTTTTTTCTCGCCTCTGGCCTGCGGCCAACCGGCGAGGCGATGCCTCCGGCGGGAATATTTGGGCCAAGGTGAAAGGGTCAGGTTGGCCTTTGGCCTTCGGTTAGTCGGGTGATGAAATCGGCAAGGCGTTTGGCGCGGGTTTCCGGGCGTTTGGCGGTCGTGAGCCGGTAGTAGATCGCAAAGCGGTCGGCGGACTTCAGGGTGGCAAAGGTTTGCCTTGCGGCTTCCGGGGCCGTGGCAAGGGCTGTCAGGAAATCTTCCGGCAGCTCCGCGCCCTTGCCGCCGGAATAGGCGGCATCCCATGTGCCGTTCTGTTTGGCGAAGTCGATGTGACGCTGGCCTGCGGGCTGCATGTGGCCCGTTGCAATCAGGCGTTCTGCGTGGGCAATGTTGATCTTGCTCCAGCTGGATCCCGGTTTGCGCGGGGTGAAGCGTTGTTGCCAGGAGGTTTCGTTGACCGTTTTGCGGATGCCGTCGATCCAGCCCCAGGCGATCGCCTCGGCCACGGCCTGTTGCCAGTCGATCGAGGGCAAGCCGCTGCCTTTTTTGTGGTAGAGCAGCCAGATTTCCTTTTCCGTGGCGTGGTGGATGGCGAGCCAGTTCCACCAGTCTTTGGGGGTGGCGAAGGGGAGGGGATCAGGCATCTGCACCTGTCGGTGCTTCGTCAGTGCCAAACAAAAACGCTTCTCTGAGGGTGAGGGCGTAAAGAGCAAACGGAAAGAAAAGAAGGAATTGACCGCAGGTGCGCAGCGCGATGGTTTTGAGATAGGATTCGCCGATTTGCGCATCCAACCACGAGAATAAAGCGGACAGTCCGACGATTGAGGCGAGGAAGGCAACGCCCACGAACACCACGACCAAAGCCCTTGCCCCAGCAGGCATCACCGTCTGAACGATCGTTCGCCCTCGCATGGTGAGC
>CAMFLG010000268.1 GCA_945957495.1 uncultured Pseudorhodobacter sp.
GGATAGCGCCTATGGCGAGGATTGGGTGTTCCGCCCCAAGGATCTGCGCGGCTGGTGGTCCAGCTCGCATCACAACCGCATCAACGGTGTGCGGTCTGACACGCCAACCGCATGGATCGCCGGATCAAAGCCGTTCCGCTTTACCGAATTCGGCTGTGCCGCGATTGACAAGGCCACCAACCAGCCAAACGCCTTTGTCGATGTGAAATCCTCGGAATCCGCGCTGCCCGCCTATTCCAACGGCCTGCGGGATGATCTGCAGCAACTGGCCTATTTTCAGGCGATGCACGCGTATTGGAATGATCCAAACAACAACCCGCAGGCGATTTTTTACGCGGGTCCGATGCTGGAATTCGCCAAATCCACCGCCTGGGCGTGGGACGCGCGCCCGTTTCCCGCCTTTCCGGCGCATAAGGATCTGTGGTCGGATGGCGCGAATTATGATCGTGGTCATTGGTTGAATGGCCGCAGTTCCAACGCCAGCCTGGCCTCGGTGATTGCCGAACTCTGCAGCGGCATCGCAGGCGACGCGCTGGATGTGTCGGGCGCGCGTGGCATCGTGCGCGGCTATGGTCTTTCTGAAATCACCGCGCCGCGCGCCGCCTTGCAGCCGCTGACGCTGGCCTTCCCGACAGAGGCAGTGGAACGCGATGGGCAATTGCGCTTTGTCGCCCGCACCGGGGTCGCCACGGAAACCCTTGATCCGGAACGCTTTGTGCAAACATCCGAACTGGAGGGCCGCATCGAACGCACCCGCGCCGCCGATATCGAAACGCCGTCGCAAATCCGCCTGACGTTTCTGGAGGCCGAGGCCGATTTCGCCGCCACCACCGTTTCCGCCAGCGCGCCCGATGGCCCCGGCAACAACATCTCGCAATCTGAACTGCCGCTCATATTGACGCCGACCGAGGCGACGATGATCGCCGAACGCTGGATGGCCGAAACCCGGACCGCGCGCGAAACGGTTCGCTTTGCCCTGCCGCATTCGCGTCAGGCGCTTGGCGTCGGCGACACCGTGGAAATCGAGTCGATGAATTTCCGCATCGACCGGTTGGAACAATCGGAATTTCAGGTGATTGACGCCGTGCGTGTCGATCCGCTGGTATACCAATCCGCCAGCGTCACCGCCACCAAACGCATCTGGCAGCCGGTGCAGCCCGCCTTGCCGGTATTTCCGTTGTTTCTGGACCTGCCGCTGTTGCGCGATGGCGATGCGGAATCCGCCCCCTTTGCCGGGGTCAGCGCCGATCCCTGGACGGGCCCTGCGGCCCTGTGGTCGGCCATCAGTGATGCCGATTACCAGTTGAATCGTACCTTTCCGGCACCAATGACCTTTGGCGTGACGGAAAGTGAACTCGCGTTCGCAAATGCCGGGCGGTGGGATCGCGGTTCCGCCCTGCGGGTGCGGCTGGAAACCGGCAGCCTGTCATCGGTCAACGAATTTTCGGTGTTTTCCGGCGCCAATACCGCCCTGATCGGCGATGGCAGCGTCGAGAATTGGGAGGTCATTCAATTCACCACAGCCACGCTTGTTGCGCCGCAAACCTATGAAATATCGGGCAGATTGCGCGGTCAGGCCGGAACCGATGCCACCATGCCGCAGGTCTGGCCAACCGGCAGCCTGTTTGTGCTGTTCAACGCCGCCCTGCAGCAGATCGACCTGCCCGCATCAGCGCGCGGCTTGCTGCGCTACTATCGGTTTGGCGCTACGGATGCGGGCTATGACGCCGCCGCGACCGTGCTGCAGACGCAGGCGTTCTCCGGCATCGGCCTGCGCCCCTATGCGGTGGCGCATCTGAAGGCCGGGCGCGATGCGGCGGGCGCGGTTGCCCTGAACTGGGTGCGCCGCACCCGGCAAGAGGGCGACAGTTGGGAATCCGTCGAGGTGCCCTTGGCAGAGGCCTCGGAATCCTACCTGCTGCGCCTGACATCGGGTGCCAACACCTTCCGCGAAGTGACGGTTTCGGCCCCGGAATGGAGCTATAGCCCCGCGCTGCAGGCCGCCGATGGCATTTCCGGCCCGGTCACAATCGCGGTGGCGCAACTGTCGCAACGCTATGGCGCGGGGCCATTCCGCTCTGTCACGGTCACGCTGTAACATGCGCAAATGCCTGCTGGGCGATGTGGTCGAGGCGGCGGCCCTGATCGCCGCCCGACCCGTTGACGAACACGCCCGGTTCGCCAACCAATTGATCACACAGGCCGATTACGCCCATCGCTACGCCAAACGCTTTGGCCGCGCGCATCGCGTTTGGGGCAACGGCACCTTGATGGCGCGGGCACTGGCCGAACAAGGCCCGCGCAATTACGCCCCCGGCACCCCCGCATTCCTGCAGGCGCTTTCCCTCGTGTCCGCCACCCTCGCCGCCCGCAAATCCACCTTTCGCCTTGCCTCTGTTGCAACCGCCTCCCATATGCTATTTTGCGCGCAGAGCAGGAGATCCGCCGATGGCCGAGACAAACCCCAAGATTGCCGCGATTGATCCGGTCTGGAACCGGATCCGCGAAGAGGCGTCCGAGATGGTTCGCACCGAACCCTTGCTGGGCGGTCTGGCCCATTCCAGCCTTCTGCACCACCCCCGCATGGAACGCGCGCTGGCCTACCGCTTTTCGCTGAAACTGGCCTCGGGTGAGATGAGCGAACAGATCCTGCGCGAAATCGCCGATGAGGCCTATGAATCCGATCCCGATCTGGGCCAAGCCGCCCGCGCCGATGTCACGGCGGTTTATGATCGTGATCCGGCCTGCCTGCGCTTCATTCAGCCGATGCTGTTCTTCAAGGGCTATCAGGCGATTCAGGCCTACCGCGTCGGCCATTGGCTGTGGCAGCAGGGTCGCAAGGATTTCGCCTATTTCGTGCAGATGCGGGTGTCCGAGGTGTTCGGCGTTGATATCCACCCCAACGCCCGCATTGGCCGGGGCATCATGATCGACCACGCCCATTCCATCGTCATCGGCGAAACCGCCGTGGTGGGGGATAACGTGTCGATGCTGCATTCCGTTACGCTGGGCGGCACCGGCAAAGAGGATGGTGACCGGCATCCGAAGATCGGCAATGGCGTGATGATCGGCGCCGGGGCCAAGGTGCTGGGCAATATCTCGGTTGGCTATTGCAGCCGCATCGCCGCAGGCTCGGTCGTGCTGCAAGACGTGCCGCACAACACCACCGTCGCCGGGGTTCCGGCGCGTGTGGTGGGCGAGGCGGGCTGTTCGCAACCTTCGATCACCATGGATCAGCTGCTGTCAGGTGAGATCTGAGCGCATTGAAAAAGGCCCCGAGGCATCTGCCCGGGGCCTTTTCCATGTCTAAACGGAAAATCAGGCCAGCATCGCCATCGGGTTTTCCAGATTTTCCACGATCGCCTTCAGGAACTCTGCCCCCAAGGCGCCGTCGATCACCCGGTGATCCACCGACAATGTCATCGACATCACGTTCGCTACGCCAATCGTGCCATCCTTCAGAACCACCGGCGTCTTGATCCCCGCACCCACGGCCAGAATAGAGCCATGCGGCGGGTTGATCACCGCGTCGAAATTCTCGATCCCCATCATGCCCAGGTTGGAAATCGCGAAACTTCCGCCCTGATATTCATGCGGCGCAAGCTTCTTGGTCTTTGCGCGTGTGGCCAAGTCTTTCATTTCCAACGACAAAGCCGAAAGTGACTTCTTGTCGGCATCGCGCAGCACCGGCGTGAACAGCCCGCCGTCAATCGCCACCGCAACCGCCACATCCGACGGTTTCAGCCGCAGCATACGGTCGCCCGCCCAAACCGCGTTGGCATTCGGCACGGTCTGCAGCGCCAGAGCGCAAGCCTTGATGATGAAGTCATTGACGCTCAGCTTGACGCCGCGCCCCTCAAGCCCCTTGTTCAGCTGCTCGCGGAACGCCATCAGCGCATCCAGGCGCACCGACCGGCGCAGATAGAAATGCGGGATGGTCTGCTTGGCCTCGGTCAACCGCGCCGCAATCGTGCGCCGCATACCGTCCAGCGGCACTTCGACGAAATCGCGGTCGGCGTACATCTTCATGACCGTCTCCGCCGAAGCCCCCGTCGGCATCGCCGCCGGAGCCGCCGGTTTCGCAGGGGCAGGCGCAGCAGCAACCGCTGCCGCCGCAACCGGGGCCGCCACGCTGCCTTCGACATCGGCCTTCACGATCCGGCCATGCGGGCCAGAACCCGCAACCTTGGTCAGATCAAGGCCCTTTTCCGCCGCGATCCGCCGCGCCAGGGGCGAGGCGAACACCCGCGCGCCTGCCGCTTTGGGCGCCGCAGGGGCAGGGGCCGCAGCAATGGCAACCGCCGCCACAGGGGCCGCCGCAACCGGAGCAGCCACCGCTGCCGCCTTGGCCGCAGGGGCCGCGCCCGCCGCTTCACCATCCTCCAGCAACACCGCAATCGGCGTGTTCACTTTCACGCCCGCCGTGCCCTCGGCCACCAGAATCCGGCCAACCGTGCCTTCATCCACCGCCTCAAACTCCATCGTCGCCTTGTCGGTTTCGATTTCCGCGATGATCTGGCCGGATTTGACCGCATCACCCTCTTTCACCAGCCATTTCGCCAGCGTGCCTTCCTCCATGGTGGGAGAAAGCGCCGGCATCAGGATTTCTACTGCCATGTTCCCCTCCTCAGCGGTAGCAAACGGATTTGACGGCAGCGACCACTTCGGCGGTCGTCACCAGTGCCAGCTTTTCAAGGTTGGCGGCATAGGGCATCGGCACGTCCTTGCCGGTGCAGGTAACAACCGGCGCGTCCAGATAATCAAACGCCCGCTGCATGATGGTCGAGGCCAGGTGATCCCCGATCGACCCCACCGGGAAGCCCTCTTCCACCGTGACGCAACGGTTGGTTTTCATCACCGATGCCAGAACCGTGTCGTAATCAATCGGGCGCAGGGTGCGCAGATCAATCACCTCAGCCGAAATCCCGTCTTTCGCCAAGGCATCCGCCGCTTCCAGCGCATAGGTCATGCCAATGCCAAAGGACACGATGGTCACATCGGTGCCCTCACGCCAGATCCGCGCCTTCCCGAACGGAATGGTGAAATCGTCCAGCACCGGCACGTCAAACGAACGGCCGTAAAGGATCTCGTTTTCAAGGAAGATCACCGGGTTCGGATCGCGGATCGCCTGTTTCAGCAGGCCCTTCGCGTCTGCGGCCGAATAG
>CAMFLG010000269.1 GCA_945957495.1 uncultured Pseudorhodobacter sp.
CCGCGATGACAGTGGGCAGTGTGGTGGTCGAACCCCTGTTCGCCTGGCAAGGGGTCGGCGCTATGTTCCTGCAGGGGGTACAGTTCCGCGACTTCATGGTCGTGCAGGCAGGTCTGCTGATCTTCATCTCCTTCTTCATATTGCTGAATCTGGCTGTGGACATCGCTGTCATGACGCTTGATCCGAAACTGCGCCGCCAAGGGGGCCACTGATGAGTGTATTTCTGAGATTGCGCGCAGTGTTTTCTGGCTTTCCCCGGCTTGCGCTCTGGATCGTGGCGGGGTTCCTTTTTCTCGGTCTGTTTGGGCCATTGTTGGTGCCGCATGATCCCCTGAAGCAGAATCTTCTTGCGGCAGGGCAAGGTCCCGGGCTGACGCATTGGCTCGGCACTGACCATCTGGGACGCGACACCTTCTCGCGTCTGATTGCGGCGGCCAATACATCGCTGGTGGGGATCACGCTGGTTCTGGGCATCGCACTGGCCATTGGCATCGGGCTCGGCACTCTGGCCGGATACCGCCGTGGCTGGACCGAAGAGGCGATCATGCGGGTGACAGATGTGGGCCTTGCCATGCCATCGCTGATCATCGCGCTGGCCATGATCGGCATCTTCGGCACCGGCTACTGGAACATGGTGATCGCGCTGGCGCTGGCCTGGTGGCCCAGCTTCTGCCGGGTGAGCCGCGGCGTGGCCGTTGGCGTGATGAATAGACCGCATATCGAGGCGTTGCGCGTCATGGGGGCCAGCCCTGGGCGGATTTTCTTCCGCCATTTGCTACCCTCTACCACCGGCGCCGTGCTCGTCTATGCCACGGCCGACGCGGGTGGGTTGGCGCTGTCAATCGCAACGCTGTCCTTCCTTGGGCTGGGCATCCAGCCGCCAACACCGGAATGGGGTCAGATGCTGGTTGACAGCTTGCCTTACCTTGAGGGCGATCCGCGTCAGGTGATCCTGCCCGGCCTTGCCCTGACGCTTGTCGTCGTCGCCTTCAACTTCCTTGGCGAATCCATTGCGCTGAACCGGGTGCCGCGCCCCCTTGGCCGCCGCCTTCTGGCCATCCGCCGCACCGAGGCCGCGAATTGGGAAACGCCGCCCACGGGCCTCGTGACTGGAGAGAATGCATGACTGCCGTATATGACATCCGCGATTTGACCATAGACCTTTACACTCGCAGCGCCGCCGTGCGCGTGGTGGATGGCGTCAGCCTGTCGGTCGCAGCAGGGGAATGCCTTGCCATCGTCGGCGAAAGCGGCAGCGGCAAGACGGTAATGAGCTTTGCGCCCATCGGACTGATGCCTGAAGGCGTCTCGGTCGGGCTAACAGGCGGGGTGCAGTTGGCTGGGGCCGACCTGATCGCCGGAGGTGAGGCCACATTGTCCCGGCTGCGAGGGCGCGAAGTGGCGGTGATCTTTCAGGACCCGATGACGGCGCTGAACCCGGCCCGCAGCATCGGCAGCCAGATCGCCGAGGTTTGCACCCTGCACCTTGGCCTGAGAGGTGCCGCCGCCGAGGCGCGGGCGCTGGAGCTGATGCGGCTGGTCGGCATTTCCGACCCCGAGGCGCGGATGCGGCAGTATCCGCATGAATTGTCCGGCGGCCTGTGTCAGCGCGTGGTGATCGCCATGGCCATCGCCGCCGAGCCCAAGCTTCTGATCGCGGACGAGCCGACGACTGCGCTGGACGTAACGGTTCAGGCGCAGATTCTGGATCTTCTGCGCGATCTGCGGGTGCGGATGGGTATGGCGATGATCCTGATCACCCATGACATAGGCGTGGTGTCCAATGCAGCCGACCGGGTGGCAGTGATGTACGCCGGCCGTCTGGCCGAGCTCGGGCCGGTGGATCAGGTGCTGATGGCGCCGACCCATCCCTATACCCGCGCGTTGATCGACGCAATCCCGCGCCCTGAAGATCCGGTTGGCAGTCCCTTCCGCGGCCTGCCCGGAATGCCGCCGCAGCTTGCCGGACCGATCCGCGGCTGTGCCTTTGCCCCGCGCTGCCCGCAGGCCACCTCCGGCTGCGCCACGCTGCGCCCGCCGATGCGTGGCATCGCGGGCAGCGTGGGCTGGCAGGCCGCTTGCCACCATCTGACGCTTGCCGTCCTGCCGAAGGGAGCCGCCGCATGACCAATCCCGTTCTGGAAGTCCGCAACCTTGTGACGCATTTCCGCAGCGTCGAGCGCGGCAAGACCATCAAGGCGGTCGATGGCGTCAGCCTGCATCTGAACGCGGGCGAGATCGTGGGGCTAATCGGCGAATCCGGCTGCGGGAAATCCACCCTGAGCCGGTCGATCGTCGGGCTGGCCAAGCCGAATTCGGGGCAGATCATCCTTGACAGTACCGACCTGTCCACCCTTAAGGGCGGCACGCTGCGCAAGGCGCGGTCGGCGATACAGTATGTGTTTCAGGACCCGTACTCCTCGCTGAACAACCGCCAGACCATCGGCGAGGCGCTGGAGGAGGCGCTGCTGGTCGCTGGTCTGCCTGCCGCGCGCCGATCTGCCCGGATTGCTGAATTACTGGACCATGTGGGCCTGCCCGCCACGATTGCCCCCCGCTATGGGCGGGAGCTTTCGGGCGGCCAGCGGCAGCGAGTGGCCATCGCGCGGGCCCTGGCGATGAACCCGCGCGTCCTGATTGCCGATGAGCCCGTCAGTGCCCTGGACCTGTCGGTCCGCGCCCAGGTGATGAACCTGTTTTTCGATCTCAGCCGAAATCTGGGGGTGGCCTGCCTTCTGGTGGCGCATGACCTTGCGCTGGTGCGGCAGGCGGCGAGCCGCAACTATGTGATGTATCTGGGCAAGATCGTGGAAGAGGGCGCCTCGGTCCAGCTTTATGGCGACCCCCGGCATCCCTACTCGCGCGCGCTTCTGGCCTCTGCCCCCAATCCCGATCCGATGGCCGAACGGGCGCGTCCCCGCGTGCCGCTGACTGGCGAGATTCCCAGCCCGACGAACCCGCCGTCGGGTTGCCGGTTCCGCACCCGCTGCCCGGTGGTGCAAGAGGTGTGTGCGGCTAGCCTGCCGCCAACGGTCGAGGTGGCGCCCGGGCACCGTGCATCCTGTTTCTTAGTGAGCGCGGAATGACTGACCCCTGCGATATGACGATTGCGGAACTCTCGGTTCTGATCCGCGGCGGAGAACTGTCACCACCGGCGCTGTTGGAGGCTTGTCTTGAGCGGGTCGCGACGCTTGATCCCCAACTGCATGCCGTGAATAGCCTGCGCGCCTTGGCCGCTCGGCAAGAGGCGCGTGCTGCAGCGGACGAGATCGCGCATGGCGGATGGCGCGGCCCGCTGCATGGCATCCCCATAGGCATCAAGGACCTGATCAACGTTGCGGGCTTGCCAACCACGGCTCAGGCTGCTCACCGACGCGACCACCTGGCGACAGTGGATGCGGCCGTGGTTCTCAGACTGAAGGCGGCCGGGGCGATCATTCTGGGCAAGCTTGCCACGCATGAATATGCGGTTGGAAACAACGGGGATGGCGGGTTTCCTGCCGTTTGCAACCCAAGTGACCTGACCCGCGATCCATGTGGTTCATCGTCGGGGCCCGCGGTGGCGGTTGCGGCGGGGCTCTGCCCGGGTGCGCTTGGCACAGATACGGCGGGTTCCATCCGCGACCCCGCTGCGTGGTGCGGCGTGGCCGGGTTAAAACCCACTGACGGGCTGATCTCTACCACAGGCCTTCTGCCGCTGTCCCGCAGCATGGATTGCATCGGCCCGATGGCCAGGACGGCTCGGGACTGCTCGCTCATGCTGGAGGCCATGGGTGGCCCGCGGGTCGCTTCGGACCTTCCTGATTTGGCGGGCGTCAGAATCGGCCTGCCCCGGGCCGTCTGGCAGGATCACCCGGCACTGGACCCCTATGTCGCGGCGGTGACTGAAGCGGCCATTGCACGGTTCCGCGATCTCGGCGCGGTGCTGGAAGATGTGTTGCTGAGTGATTTCAGCGAAATGGGTCGGATTGCACGCAAGATTTCTTGGCCTGAAGAATCGGCGGAACACGGAGCAGAGTTGGATGGCTTCCCCGAAAGATTTTCGCCAGTTGCCCGGGCGCGCCTGGCGGATGGCCGTGCAATCACTGCTCCTGAATACATCATGGCGCTGCGCCGAAGAGTGCAGATCCAGAAGGAGTTCGAAGGCACGATGGCAGGACTTGATTGCCTGTTCCTACCCGCGATGCTTACTGCGGCTCAACCACTAGGTTATGAGATCGGCCCTATGTCGGATGTGGACCTGTCGCTGGCGCGACCCTTCAACCTAACCGGCAGCCCAGCCCTGTCGTTCTGCACCGGAAAGACGCCGCAAGGTCTGCCGATCGGGGGCCAACTTGTCGGACACAGGCAGCAGGACGCGAGACTATTGGCGATTGCGATGGTGATTGAAAGATACATTTAAAGGAAAGCAGAGAGGCCTAGTCCCACGCGCTGCATAACCCATCTTCGACTTCGCGCCAGGCATCACCCGTCTTGCGCGCGCGAGGTGAGGTCCTCGCCGAAACTCCGCCGGCAGCCTGCTTCGGTTTCTCCTGGAACACCTTCTGGTTCCTCAGTTGGTGCTCTCCACTATTTCCGGGCGAGGCGACGGTTAGCCCTGCCTTCCCGGGCTGATGCCCAGTGGTTCTCGGGGGTCGGTCGCCGCTTACCGTTGCGGGGCAGTCACGGATTTGGGGCCTTTCGGCTCGTCCTCACCGTATTCCTTTTCATCCGACCGCGCTTGGCGTGGTCGGAACCATCGCCCGGCAGTATGACCGGAAGCCCGGCGCTGGCTAATGGGCGTCAGGTCGGAGCAATGCTGTACCCGCGCCGTTCCTTCGCGCGGACTAGGTTAGATGCCGCCTGTTCCGCAGAAAGGGTCGATGGATAGGATGCGAGGCGATACTGGCCCCGGCCACCGATGCGTCCCCAGCGGCACTCGACGATGATCTCGCCTAAGAGGTCGGGTGAGACCTCAACCCGATAGAACCGGGCCATGTTGAGTTCCGGGTCGATACGGTGCAGCAGCTGGCAGGACATCGGCGCCTCCTGCCAGGAGGATGCCCCGAGTTTTTCTCGCCGTCCAATCAGGAATTTGAATCGGTTGCGCTGATCGATTCAGGGTGCTGATGGGTCAGGATGGCAGGGGATTCAGCTGCATCAG
>CAMFLG010000270.1 GCA_945957495.1 uncultured Pseudorhodobacter sp.
GGTCTGAAGGTGACGGAAGGGCTTGGGGCTGGTGCGCGTCCGACGGTTGGGGCTGCTGCCGCCGAAGAAACCATTGAAGAGATTGTGGACCATCTGGCGGGCGCGCATATGTGCTTTATCACCGCCGGCATGGGGGGGGGCACCGGCACCGGGGCGGCGCCGATCATCGCGCAGGCCGCGCGGGAGTTGGGCGTGCTGACGGTTGGGGTTGTGACCAAGCCGTTCCAGTTCGAAGGCAACAAGCGGATGAAGCAGGCCGAAGAGGGCATCTCGGCGCTGCAAAAGGTCGTTGATACGCTGATCATCATTCCGAACCAGAACCTGTTCCGGCTGGCGAACGAACGCACCACCTTCACCGACGCATTCGCGATGGCCGATGACGTGCTGTATCAGGGCGTCAAGGGTGTGACCGATCTGATGGTGCGCCCCGGCCTGATCAACCTGGACTTCGCCGACGTGCGCGCGGTGATGGATGAGATGGGCAAGGCGATGATGGGCACGGGCGAAGCCTCGGGCGATGATCGTGCGGTTCAGGCGGCAGAGAAGGCGATTGCCAACCCGCTGTTGGACGAAATCAGCCTGCATGGCGCCAAGGGTGTGCTGATCAACATCACCGGCGGCTATGACCTGACCCTGTTCGAACTGGATGAAGCCGCCAATATCATCCGCGAAAAGGTCGATCCGGACGCGAACATCATCGTGGGGTCCACGCTCGACACCTCGATGGAAGGTATGCTGCGGGTTTCCGTGGTGGCGACGGGGATCGACGTGAGCCAGAATCGCGCCGAGCAACCCGCGCCGCGCCGGTCGATGGCAGAGCCGCTGAAACCCACGGCGGCCCCTGCGCCGGAGCCGCGTGCGGCAGCGCCGGTGGCGGCCGCGCCTGTGGCGCAAGCCGCCCCTGCGCCGCGCATGCGCGAGCCGGAACCTGCGCCGGATCTGTTCCAGGAAGCGCAATACGAAGAGCAGGAACCCGAACAGTTCCTGGACAACGATGTGCCGCCGCCCGCCTATCGCCCGGCGCCGATGCAGCCGCAACGGGCCGCCGCACAGCAACAGCCGCCGCTGTCGCTGGACAATGATCCGGGTGGCTTTGTGGCGCCGCGCCCGCGCGCAGCAGGAACCCCGTCGCCCGAGGCATTGGCCCGGTTGCAGGCCGCTGTCAGCAAATCACCCGCACCGGCGCAAGCCGCCCGTCCCGCCGCGCCGCAGCCGCAACAGCGCCCGGCAGCGCAGGCGCCCAAGCCCGCAGATAAGCCGCGCTTTGGCATCGGCAGCCTGATCAACCGCATGGCCGGTGGCCATGCCGAGCAGGCCCCGGAACGGACGCAGGCCAGCCGCCAACAACCGACGATGAGTGGCTATGACGACGAGCAGGAATTGTCGGCAGATCAGGAACGTATTGAGATTCCAGCGTTTCTGCGCCGCCAGGCGAACTGAGTCGATGTGAAACACTTGCAACAAAGCCCGGGCGCACCCCGGGCTTTGTTGTTTTAAATCAATGGATTAAACTGTCGTTTCGCTGTTACACATGGTTACAATCTGTGAGTTGAGGTTAGGGCCTTGCGCGCTTAGCTAAGGAACGCGGCCCAAGAACCGGGGCGCGTTGATTTGGACGGTCGGAGAGTGTCTGTGCAGCACACGTTGAAAACCACGGCGATCTTTACGGGGCAGGGCCTGCATTCGGGGGCCGCTGTCTCTATGCATGTGCATCCGGCGCCGGTGGATCACGGGATCTGGTTTCGGCGCAGCGATGTGGCGGATGCGGATGCGATGATCCCTGCGCGCTGGGATGCGGTTGTGCCGTCAAAGCTGTGCACGCTGGTGGCCAATGCCGCCGGTGTCAGCGTATCGACCATCGAACATGTGATGGCCGCCTTGGCCGGTTGCGCGATTACCAATGCGGTGATCGAACTTGACGGGCCGGAAGTGCCGATCCTTGACGGCTCTGCCGCGCCCTTCGTGGCAGGCTTCCTTGCGGCTGGCATCCTTGAACAGAATGCCCCGGCGACGGCGATCCGCGTGCTGCGCACGGTTGAAGTGCGTGACGGCGCTGCGGTTGCACGGCTGGAGCCTTCGGACATGCTGGAAATCGACTTCCGCATTGATTTCACCGAAGCCGCAATCGGCAAGCAGGCCAAGGCGCTGAACATGGCCAACGGCGCCTTTGTGCGCGAGTTGTCCGACAGCCGCACCTTCTGCCGTAACGCCGATGTGATCGCGATGCGCGAACGCGGGCTGGCCTTGGGCGGTACTATGGAAAACGCCGTGGTGTTTGAGGGCGAGAAAGTTCTGTCGCCGGGTGGCTTGCGCTATTCGGACGAACCTGTGCGCCACAAGATGTTGGATGCATTGGGCGATCTGGCCTTGGCAGGGGCGCCGATTCTGGGCCGCTACACGGGCGAGCGCGCCGGCCACGCCCTGACCAACCGGTTGCTGCGGGCGCTTTTTGCCACGCCCGGGGCTTGGGTTGAGGAAAATTGCGAAGGCCGGACGGGCGGAAAACTGCCCGGCGTCGGTGTGCATACGGGCGATCTGCCATTTCATGGCTGAAACCGTACAGCAAGGTGCGAAAGCCGTTTTGCGCCTGCGATTTATCTGTGCTACGAGAAGCCGAAGTGCAGCGAATGCCGCGTCGTTTAAGACGCGGCGACGCTGTAAATGAGGTAGGCGGAAGATGGTAGGCGGACAGTCTGGCAAGGCGCTGCAAGCAAGCAAGGCGCTTCGGGTGCTTTGTTTGGTGTGTGCAATCGGCGCACTGGACGCTTGCGCGAAAAAGACAACGCCGCAGACCGACGATCTTTCCCAATACACGGCAGAGCAGCTTTACACCCAAGGTGAGGTCGCGCTGGCCAACAACAAGCGCAAGCCGGAAGATGCGCTGCGGTATTTCCAGGAAGTTGAGCAGCAATATCCCTATTCTGCCTGGGCCAAGCGCGCGCTGATCATGGAAGCGTTCACGCTGCATCAGGCGAAGAATTACGAAGAGGCGCGGGCGGCGGCGCAGCGTTACCTTGATTTCTACCCGGCGGATGAGGATGCGGCCTATGCGGCCTATCTGCTGGCGTTGTCTTACTATGACCAGATCGACGAGGTAGGCCGCGATCAGGGCCTGACCTATCAGGCGCTGCAGGCGCTGCGCGTGGTGATCGAGCAATATCCCGACAGCGAATATGCCAATTCGGCGGTGTTGAAATTCGATATGGCGTTCGACCATCTGGCCGGAAAAGAAATGGAAATCGGCCGCTATTATCTGAAGCGCGGCAATTACACCGCCGCGATCAACCGATTCCGCATCGTGGTGCAGGATTACCAGACCACCAGCCACACCGCCGAGGCGTTGGAGCGGTTGGTGGAGGCCTATCTTGCCTTGGGTCTGGCCAATGAGGCGCAGACGGCGGGGGCGATTCTGGGCTATAACTATCAGTCGAGCCCGTTCTATCAGGATGCCTTCAACCAGTTGAAAGCGGCAGGTCTTGCGCCCGAGGCGGCGGGGACGAACTGGCTTTCGACGGTGTATCGTCAGATGATCAAAGGCGAGTGGATGTAGTGGTGCGTGAGATCACGCACCCTACCGGTGGCTGCGATGCTGCGCAGTCTTGATATCCGCGATGTGCTGATCATTGATCGGCTGACCTTGGATTTTGCCCCGGGCCTGAATGTGCTGACGGGCGAAACCGGGGCCGGGAAATCGATTCTGCTGGATGCTTTGGGCTTTGTGCTGGGCTGGCGCGGACGGGCTGAGTTGGTGCGGGCTGGGGCGGCGCAGGGCGAGGTGGTGGCAGAGTTCGATCTGCACGCAGGCCATGCGGCGCGCGCGGTTCTGGCCGAGGCGGGGATCGAGGCCGAGGATGGCTTGATTTTGCGCCGAGTGAACACGGCGGATGGCCGCAAGACCGCCTTCGTCAATGATCGCCGCGTGTCGGGCGAGGTGTTGCGCGATCTGTCGGAATCGCTGGTTGAACTGCATGGCCAGCAAGATGACCGCGGGTTGCTGAATCCGCGTGGTCATCGCACCCTGCTGGATGCGTTCGCAGGGGTGGATTTGGGCGCCTGTCGGGCGGCCTGGCGGGTGCAATCGCAGGCGCAGGCGGCCTATGCGGCGGCTTTGGACGGGTTGGAACGCGCGCGGGTTGAGGAAGACTTCCTGCGCCATGCGGTGGCCGAACTGGACAAGCTTGCGCCGCAGCCCGGCGAAGAGGCGGCGCTGGATATTCGTCGCCGCAGTATGCAAGGCGCGGCCCGGGTGCGCACCGACATTCAGCGCGCGCATTCGGCGCTGACCGATGGGGCCGAAGGCGCGATGCGCGATGCGATGCGCTGGCTGGATGATGCGTCCGACCGGGCCGAGGGTCGGCTTGAGGTGGCCTTGGCCGCGCTGAACCGGGCGATGATCGAATTGGGCGATGCGCAGGCCGGTGTGGAAGATTGCCTGCGCCAGATGGATTTCAACCCGGCAGAGTTGGAGGCGCTGGAAGAGCGGCTGTTTGCCATCCGCGCCCTGGCGCGCAAACACGCGGTTCAGGCCGATGATCTGAGCGGATTTGCCGATCAGTTGCGGCTGCGGCTGTCAGCCATTGATGGCGGGGCGCAGGCCTTGCCAAAGCTGCAGAAGGCGGTTGTCGCGGCAGAGGCCGCCTACCGCACCGAAGCGGCGGCGCTGACGGCGCAGCGGAAAGAAGCGGCGGTGCGGCTGGACCGGGCCATGGCGGGCGAGCTTGCGCCGTTGAAGATGGAGCGGGCGGTGTTCGTGACCGAAGTGTCGGGCGCAGAGCCCGGCCCGGATGGCAGCGACGCGGTGCAATTCACCGTGGCCACCAACCCCGGCGCCCCGGCGGGGGCGTTGAACAAGATCGCCTCGGGTGGGGAACTTTCGCGCTTTCTGCTGGCGCTGAAGGTTTGTCTGACCGGAAACACGCCCGGCCTGACCCTGATCTTTGACGAGATTGACCGGGGCGTGGGCGGCGCCACGGCGGATGCGGTGGGGCGGCGGCTGAAGGCGATTGCGGCGGGGTCGCAGGTGTTGGTGGTAACGCACAGCCCGCAGGTGGCGGCGCTTGGCGGGCATCACTGGCGGGTTGAAAAGCGGGTGGTCGAGGAACAGACGCTGTCGCGCGTTGTTGCCCTGTCACCGGA
>CAMFLG010000271.1 GCA_945957495.1 uncultured Pseudorhodobacter sp.
GTCGCCCAAAAACGACCGGATCGCGCGCAGCATGGTCGATGCGGCGGCATTGCCACCGCGCATCACATCGCCATAGGCGGCTTCGGCAGAATCGTTCCAGTGCCAGGTGTCGTCAAACGCCTCAATCTGCGCGGCAGAGTCATTGCCCGACGGCCCCTTGAACAGCACGTTGTAACTGGCGTTCGAATTGAACGGCGGGTCCAGATAGATCAGGTCCACAGTTTCGTCCCGGATGCTGTCGCGCAGCACTTTCAGGTTGTCGCCGTAATACAGATGATTCATCCCGCCCCCGAAGGTCGGGGTTCAGCCCGACTCTGCCCACACACCAAACCGCAAAACCCTTAACATCACGTTAGCCGCGCCCCCACCGCACCGCAACCGCGCCTGGGCGGGTCTGCCGCTGACTGATTCGCAAAACAAGGTTAACGCCCCGCCCCGCCGCGCGACGTATGCCTGTTTGACATACGTTTGGCATACGTCAGACATTCGTAAAACATACGTTGGCTTTCCGCCCGCTGCGCCGATTAACACAGCGTTCCCAAACACTTGCAAAGCCCCTCTTGCGCCCGCCGCGCAATGCCCTATCCTTCACCGTACCTCGGGGTGCCATCGGTCGAAAAACCGCTGGCTGAGATGCGAAAGCGGACCCGTTGAACCTGAACCGGATCATACCGGCGGAGGGAAGGTGCATGGATTTCTCCATCCCCGACCATTTCCGTCGCACCATGGAGAGACTGATGAAACGACACCTCCTTGCTGCGGGCCTGCTGACCATCGCAACCTCTGCGCTGGCCGAAACCCCCGTGCTGACTGTGCTGACCTATGACAGCTTTACCTCGGAATGGGGCCCCGGCCCCGCCATCAAGGCCGGTTTCGAAGAAACCTGCGGCTGCACGGTGAATTTTGTCACCGCAGGCGACGGCGCCGCCGTTCTGGCCCGGCTGAAACTGGAAGGCGCCACCACCGACGCCGATGTCGTGGTGGGCCTGGATACCAACCTGACCGCCGATGCCGCCCCCCTGTTCGCGCCCATCGCGGCCACACCGAACACCCTGCCGGTCCCCTTTGCCGATGCCAGGTTCGTTCCCTTCGACTGGGGCTGGTTCGCCTTTGTCTATGACAATACCAAACTGACCACCCCCCCGAAATCCTTCGAGGAATTGGCGGCATCGAACCTGAAGATCGTGATCGAGGATCCGCGCTCTTCCACCCCCGGGCTGGGCTTGCTGATGTGGGTCAAGGCCGCCTACGGGAGCCGCGCGCCACAGATCTGGGCGGATCTGGCCGACAATATCGTCACCGTCACCCCCGGCTGGTCTGAGGCTTACGGCATGTTTCTGCAGGGTGAGGCCGACATGGTGCTGTCTTACACCACCTCGCCCGCCTATCACCTGATCGCCGAGAAGGACGCCAGCAAGTCCGCGGCCCTGTTCGATGAGGGCCACTACCTGCAGGTCGAGGTGGCGGGCAAGGTCGCCAGCACTGATCAGCCCGCGCTGGCCGATGCCTTTCTGACCTATCTGACCTCGGACGCCGCGCAGACGGCGCTGATCACCACGAACTGGATGTATCCGGCCAACATGCCCGCCGCTGGCCTGCCCGCCGGGTTTGAAACCCTGATCCAACCGGGCAAGTCCCTGCTTTTGACTGCGGACGAGGCGCAATCCCTGCGCGCCCCGGCGATTGAGGAATGGCAAACCGCCCTGTCGAAATAAGGCCCGCCCTCGGGCTGGCCCTGTTCATCGCCGCGCTGATCCTTGGCAGCGCGGCGATGCTGCTTTTGCGTGCCGAAAGCTGGCGGCTTGCCCCCGCCGACTGGTCCGCCCTGCGCTTTACCGTGCTGCAAGCCGCCCTGTCGTCGCTGGTTTCGGCAACCCTCGCCATCCCGCTCGCACGCGCGCTGCACCGGCGGCGGTTCCGGGGGCGGTCGTTGCTGACCCGGCTGCTGGCGGCGCCTTTCGTACTGCCGGTGGTGGTGGCGGTTCTGGGGATTCTGGCGGTGTTTGGCCGCAGCGGCCCGGTGAACGCGGCCCTTGCCGCACTGGGCCTACCCCCCCTGTCGATCTTTGGCCTGCATGGGGTGGTTTTGGCCAATGTTTTCTTCAACTTGCCACTGGCCACCCGGATGTTGCTGCATGGTTGGCAGGCAATCCCGGCAGAGCGGTTCCGGTTGGCCGCCGCCCTGTCGATGCCGCAAAGCGCGCAGTTTCGCCACCTTGAACTGCCGATGCTGCGCGCCCAAATGCCCGGCATCCTGACGACGATTTTCCTGATCTGCCTTGCCAGTTTCGCCATTGCCCTGACCCTGGGCGGCGGGCCAAAGGCCAGCACGTTAGAGCTTGCGATCTATCAGGCGCTGCGGTTTGACTTTGACCTTGGCCGCGCGGCGCTGCTGGCCCTGATCCAGTTCGCGCTTTGCGCCGGGGTCACGATTGCCGCAGCCCGGCTGTCGCTGCGGCAAGGGTTTGGCGCCGGGCTGGACCGCGCCGCACCGCTGCCCGCGCCGGATGGCTGGCGCGCGCCCTTGGATGCTGCCGTGATCACGGCAGCGGTGCTGTTTCTGGGTGCGCCGCTTTTGGCGGTGATTGCGCAGGGCCTGCCGGGCCTGACCCATCTGCCGCCGGGGCTGTGGCAGGCCGCGCTGCGGTCGCTGGTGGTGGCACTGGTGTCGGCGCTGCTGGCAACAGTTGCCGCGCTGACCTTGGCGCAGGCGGCGGCCCGGCGCCCGGCGCTGTGGATCGACCTTGCCGCGATGCTACCGCTATCAGCCTCGGGATTGGTTCTGGGCACCGGTTTGTTCCTGATGCTGCACCGCTTTGTGCCGCCCGCGCAAATGGCCCTGCCGGTGACGATGCTGGTCAACGCCACGCTGACCCTCCCCTATCTTTACCGGCTAATCCTGCCCGAGGCGCGGCAGGTCGTCGCCGATTATGACAGGCTGACGCAATCACTGGGCTTGCCCGCCGTCAGCGCACTGCGCTTTGTCATCCTGCCGCGCTTGTCGCGCCCTTTGGGCTATGGTGCCGGGATTGCGGCGGCGCTGTCGATGGGGGATCTGGGCGTGATCGCGCTGATTGCCGATGGCAACGGCGCGACGCTGCCCTTGCTGGTGCAACACCTGATCGGCGCCTACCGGATGGAGCAGGCGGCAGCGGCCTCATTGGTGCTGATTGGATTGAGTTTCGGGCTGTTCTGGATGTTCGACAGGATCGGGGGCTGGAATGCTGACGCTTGAAAAGATCGTGCTGCGGCAAGAGTCGTTTCACCTGACCGCCGACTGGTCGGTCAACCGGGGCGCGCGCGTGGCGCTGATCGGGCCATCTGGCGCCGGAAAATCCAGCCTTCTCAATGCGATCGCCGGGTTCTTTGCGCCTGCTTCAGGGCGTATTCTGTGGCAAGGGGCAGATGTGACGCAGATGGCGCCCGGGGCGCGACCCTTTACCATCCTGTTTCAGGATCAGAACCTGTTCCCGCACCTGACCCTTGCGCAGAACCTAGGACTTGGTCTTTCGCCCCGGCTACAGCTATCGCAGGACCAAAGGGCCGCGGTTGAGCAAGCCTTGGCGCGGGTTGGCCTGGCAGGGATGGGCGCGCAAAAGCCCGCGCAACTGTCAGGCGGGCAGCAAAGCCGGGCGGCACTGGCGCGGGCTTTGCTGCGGGCACGTCCAGTCTTGTTACTGGACGAACCTTTTGCCGCGCTTGGCCCGGCGCTGAAGATAGACATGCTGGATCTGGTGGATGAGGTCGCGCGCCTCACCGACGCCACCGTTCTGATGGTCACGCATGACCCCGCAGATGCCCGGCGCTTTGCCGACAAGACGGTTCTGGTCGCCGATGGCGTGGCGCAGGCCCCCGTGGCCACGGCAGAACTGTTCGCCAATCCGCCCGCCGCCTTGCAGGCCTATCTGGGCTGAAGACCGGGCAAAGAAAAACCCCGCACAGGGCGGGGCTTTTCAAGCATTTCTTCAGGTGCTTAGTGCAGCTTCTTGCCCTTGACGCCCGACCAAATCCGCTTGTTGGTCAGGTACAGCAGGGTGGACAGGAAAGCCAGGAACAGGACGGCGATAAAGCCTGCCTGCTTGCGCGCCATCATGTGCGGCTCTGCAGCCCACATCAGGAAGGCGGCCACGTCCTCAGACATATGAGTCACGTCATTCGGCGCGCCATCCGCGAATTCCACCTGACCATCCGAAAGGGGCGGCGGCATCTTGATGCGGCCACCGGGGAAGGTGTGGTTTTCGTAGAAAACGTTGCCAAATTCTTCGACTTCCTCACCAGTATAGCCGGTCAGGACCGAGGCGATGTATTCCGGCCCGCCGATGCCAAACAGGATCTGGTTGATGCCCAAACCATTCGGCCCCGAAAAGCCCTTGCGGGCCTTTGCCATCAGGCTGAGGTCTGGCGCACCGGCAGCGGTGTTGGCCGGGAAGAAATCGGTGGGCAGGCCCGCGCGATCTTCACCGGTTTCGGCGTCGGTGATGGTGAACTGCTTGGCATAGGCGCGCACCTGATCCATCGGCAGGTTCGGACCACCTTCGTCGGCAAGGGTCCGGATCGGCACGAATTTCAGGCCGTGGCAGGCAGAGCAAACCTCGGTGTAAACCTGAAGCCCGCGTTGCAGTTGGTTGCGGTCATAGGTGCCAAACGGGCCTTCGAACGAGAAGGCGAAGTCCGTCACGGAACCGCCTTCGTTGGCGGAGGCCGCCCCGGTCAGCACGGCGAGGGCACAGACAGCGCTGATTGCGATCTTGCGAAACATCTCAGTCAGTTCCTTTCTGTCACTCGGCCGGGTTGCCGTAGTGGGACTTGAAGTCTTCCTCGATCGTGGCCGGTTGCGGCAGCGGCTTTTCAAGCACACCCAGCAGCGGCAGGATCACGAGGAAATAGGCGAACCAGTAGGTTGCAGCGATCAGCGAAATCCAACCGGTCAGGTTCGACGGCACTTGCGAGCCAACCCACATCAGCACCACGAAGTCGATGCACAGCAGGGCGAACCATGCCTTGAACTTCGGCCGGTACTTGCCCGAACGCACCGAGGACGTATCCAGCCACGGCACCAGCGCCATAACCGCGATGGCCCCGAACATGGCCAGAACCCCGAAGAACTTG
>CAMFLG010000272.1 GCA_945957495.1 uncultured Pseudorhodobacter sp.
GTATTTCACATACTCGCGTACACCGCCTTCGTAGAAAAGCTCTGTGTGCAGCGGTTCTGCCGGGCGTTCATCCTCGACGATGATGCGCACGCCGGAATTCAGGAACGCCAGTTCACGAAGCCGGTTCTCCAGCGTCTTGAAAGAATAATCCAGATTGGAAAATGTGCCATCCGGGATGTTGGTTTTGGCCGAAGCCAGAAAACGCACCTCGGTGCCGCGCATGCCGGGGGCAGGGCCGATCTCATGCACATGCACGACGCAATCGCCATGTTCAAAGCGGGCGCGGTATTCGGTTTCGTTGCGCCAGACTGTCAGTTCCAGCCATTCCGACAGCGCGTTCACGACGGAAACGCCAACGCCGTGCAAGCCGCCTGACACTTTGTAGGCGTTGCCGGAATCGTCGGTGTTGTTGAATTTTCCGCCTGCGTGCAGTTGGGTCATGATAACCTCTGCCGCGGAAACGCCCTCTTCCTTGTGGATGTCCACCGGGATGCCGCGGCCGTTGTCGAACACGGAAACCGAGTTGTCGGCGTGGATTTTCACCGTCACGGCAGTGGCATGACCGGCCAGCGCCTCGTCAATGCCGTTATCGACCACTTCGTAGACCATGTGATGCAGACCCGAGCCATCGTCGGTATCGCCAATATACATGCCCGGGCGTTTGCGAACAGCTTCTAACCCTTTGAGAACCTTGATGGAATCCGCGCCGTAGGATTCCGGTTTCTTGGCTTCTTCGGCCATATGGTCTGCACCCCTTGAATTGCCCGCGATTTATAGCGGCTTGGGGGGGGAATGTCACGCCTTCGACACAATATTTAGCGTCAGGTCAGGCCAATCACGATGCCAACCGCAATCAGCAGCGCGCCGGAAATCATCGTCACCCGGCGGATGCGGGCGGGGCTGGCCAAAAGCTGACGGGCGCGGTCGATGAACAGGGCAAGGCCCAGGTTGCCCAGCATCGGGATCAGCCCAGAAATCGCGATGATGGCAATGATATCAGTGGTTTGCAGGCGACCAAGATCAAAGAACCCAGGCAGAACACCCATGTAGAACAAGATCGCCTTGGGATTGCCGATCACCACCGCCACCCCGGTGACAAAGCCTGCCAGCCTGCCGGGCCTGGTCAGGCGACCGTCGGCACTCGGCGCCTCGGCGGGTTTGCGGATCAACATGACACCCATCACCACGAAAACCACCGCCGCCACCCAGCGCAGCAGCGCCAGAAAGTCACCGTAGATCGACAGGATCCACGTCAGGCCAAAGATGGCGGCCAGCGGCCAGAACACATCCCCCAAGGCCACGCCCACGGCCAGCGGCCAGGCGCTTGCGAAGCCGCCGGTCAGGGTGCGCGCGGTCAGTGCAACCCAGACCGGGCCGGGAATGACCCAGAGCCCGGCCATGGCCAGCGCGTAAAGGGCAAGTTGCGTGAAGGTGACGGTCATTGCAGCCTCAAAAAAGCGTTCCCAGCAGATCAAGCGGCGCCGTGCCGTCCCAGCCCGTATCGCGCAGAGCCAGCACTTGCAATGTTTCTGCCGGCTCTGATTTCACCGCTCCGGTCCGCGCGCCCAGCATCTCGACATAGGTGATCGGATTGCCAGCAGGCCGAAACCCGGCCCCGGCATAGAGCGCAGCGGTGCCAAACAGCAGGAAGAATGCAGCGGGACTGGCCTTGGCCCCGGCAATCGCGCGTTGCAAAAGCGCGCTGGCAATGCCCTTGCCGCGATGCTCTGGCGCGCAGGAAACCTCTGCCAAGCCAGCGATATCAACCAGCTTGGCCCCAAGACGCACTGCCCGGTACGTCAACGCCATATGGCCGATGATTTGGCCTTCATCACGCCAAAGCAGGCGCAGATGATGGCGCTGCTTGAAATAGCTGCGCCCGCCGAAATCGGTGTCAAAAGAGCGGGCCAGAAGGGCCGCGATCTGCGTCTCATCCTCGATTGTTAACTGCCATTCAGGAATAAGTTCAATTGGCATTCGGCAACCTCAGACTGCCGTCCTCCATCAATGGCCAGAACGGATTCATCGCCAGTTCCCAGACATGGCCATCCGGGTCTGCCCAATAGCCGGAATAGCCGCCCCAAAAGACTTTCTCCGGCGCTTTCAAGGGCTTGCCTCCGGCAGCTATGGCTTTGGCAAAGGCCGCGTCTACCTCTGCCTCGGTCGCGAAGTTCTGCGCCAAAGTCATCGCCCCGGTGCCCAGTTCTGCCCCCGGACGGCCCTGATCGGCGGCAAGGGCGGCGCGGCCAAACAGGCCCAGAACCGTGCCATGCATCTGGTAGAACGCCACACCTTCGGTCGCCGAATGCGGCACCCAACCCAATCGGGCATAGAACGCCTTCGCGGCAACCAGATCGGCCACGCCGAGGGTGATGAGGGTAACGCGTTGCGGGGTCATGCGGTGATCCTGGATTGGCCGCCGTCATCGGCGACAGTGATGTTTTGCGCCCGTGCGCCCAGACTGTCAAACAGACTGGCCTCGGTGCCCGTCATCAGGGCCTGCGCACCCAAGGCGCAAATCTCATCATAGAGGGCGGCGCGGCGGGCGGCGTCCAGATGGGCTGCGACCTCATCCAGCAACAGGATCGGCGCGCGGCCCAGATCGGCGGCCAGGGCGCGGGCGTTGGCCAGAATCAGGCTGATCAGCAGCGCCTTCTGCTCTCCGGTAGAACACTGATCGGCAGGCGTGGATTTTGCGGCGTAAACGGCCGAAAGGTCTGACCGGTGCGGACCAACAAGGGTGCGCCCCGCGGCCACGTCACGCCTGCGGCCTTCGACCAAAGCCTGTGCCAGATCAAGGGGTTCCGCCGTGCCCTCTGGCCCGGTCAGGTTCAGATCGGCGCGGGGAAAGGCGGTTTCGGCGCCGTCTTGCGCGCCCGCCAGCCGCGTCAGCGTCAACCGCCGGTTGGCCATGATCTGCGCGCCGGTGCTGGCCATCTGCGCCTCTAGCGCGCCATACCAATGCGCGTCCGTGACCTGATCTTTCAGCAGACGGTTGCGATCGCGCATCGCCTTTTCATAGGCCAGCGTGGCCTCGGCGTGGTCGGGTACAAAACTTAGCGTCATGCGGTCCAGAAAACGCCGCCGCCCCTCTGCCGCCTCGATCCACAACCGATCCATCGCGGGCACCAGCCACAGCACGCGCAGAATGCGGCCCAGACTGGCCTGCGTTGCGGATTTGTCGTCGATGCGGACAGTGCGGCTCTCGGCGCCTGTCGCCATGGTTTCCACCAGATGATCGGCGCCAAGCCCGCGTACCTGGGCAGAGATTTTCCAACCCAAAGCCTCTGGCTTGCGCGCAATCTCATCCGCCGCCGCACGTCGCAGCCCGCGCCCGGGCGACAGCAGCGAGACAGCCTCCAGAATATTGGTTTTGCCCGCGCCGTTCGGCCCGACAATCGCCACAGGGCGCCCGTCAAACACCAGCCGCGCCGCGCGATGGCTGCGGAAATGCGACAGGGTCAGGCTGGTGATGGCAAGCCCGCTCACTCCCCTGCCCTTTCATCTGTTCTTAAATATCCCGGGGGTCCGGGGGCAGCGCCCCCGGGGCTGATCAAACCCGCATAGGCATGACGACGTAAACCGCCGACATGTCATTGCCTTCGCGCATCAGGGTCGGATCGCCGGAAGAGTTGAACAGGAACACGGCGTTTTCGCGATCAACCTGGCTGGCGATTTCCAGCAGGTACTTGGCGTTAAAGCCGATTTCCAGCCGTTCATCGCCGTAGGCCACGGCCAGTTCTTCCTCTGCCGCGCCGGAATCGGGGGCGTTGACCGAGAGGATCAGACGATCTTCGTCCAGCGACAGTTTCACCGCGCGCGAGCGCTCCGAGGACACGGTGGCAACCCGATCGACCGCCTTGGCGAATTCGGATGCGTCCACTTCCAGACGGCGGGTGTTGCCGGTGGGGATGACACGGGTGTATTCGGGGAAGGTGCCGTCGATGACTTTCGAGGTCAGGGTGATCGCCGGGGTGGCAAAGCGAACTTTCGTTTCGGAAACCGAAACGGCGATGGTCGCCTCGTCATCGTCCAGCAATTTCTTTAGTTCATTCACGGTCTTGCGCGGCACGATCACGCCGGGCATGCCATTTGCGCCATCGGGCAGCGGGGCGTCGATGCGGGCCAGACGGTGGCCGTCGGTGGCAACACAGCGCAGCACCGCGCCGATGTCGCCGGTGGCCACATGCATGTAGACGCCGTTCAGATAATAGCGGGTTTCCTCGGTTGAAATCGCGAATTTCGCTTTGTCGAACAGGCGGCGCAGCACCGGCGCGGGGGCGGCAAAATTCGAGGTATATTCCGAGGTCGCCATCACCGGGAAATCTTCGCGCGGCAGGGTGGCAAGGTTGAAGGTAGAGCGGCCCGCGGCGATCAGAAGGCGGCCAGAGGCAGCGTCATCCGACAGGTTGACCAGCGACCCGTCGGGCAGTTTGCGCACGATTTCATGCAGCATCACGGCAGAAACCGTGGTCGCGCCGGGGCGTTCCACCATCGCGGGGGCGCGATCAACCACTTCGATATCCAGATCGGTGGCACGGAAGGACACGGTGTTGCCCTCGGCCTCGATCAGCACGTTGGCCAGGATCGGAATGGTATTGCGGCGTTCGACCACCGATTGGGCCTGCGCCAGCGCCTTGAGAAGCGTGGCGCGTTCGATGCTGATCTTCATGGTCCTAACCCCCTATCGGTGCCCCATGCAGGGACGCCGAAGTTATCCGGTTTTTGCCGGTTCACAAGCCTTTTCCGGGACTTTGCGGATGAATGAAGGGGGCGTCAAGCCCGCCCCCCATGTTTAGCCCTGCAACAGGCGCCGCAGCAGTTGCAGATCGTCGGAAAGCTGCGAATCGCTGGCCACCAATTCCTCGATCTTGCGGACGCCGTGCATGATGGTGGTGTGATCGCGCCCGCCAAAGCGGCGGCCGATTTCGGGCAGACTGCGCGGGGTCAGTTGCTTGGCCAGAAACATCGCCACCTGACGCGGCCGGGCAATGTTGCGATGCCGCTTGGGCCCGACCAGATCGGACACTGTCTCTTATACACATCTCCGAGCCCACGAGACGTAGAGGAATCTCGT
>CAMFLG010000273.1 GCA_945957495.1 uncultured Pseudorhodobacter sp.
GTTTCAACGCCCTGAACCGCGGCGCCCATGATGAATTTAAGGCCTTGTTTTGTCAGGATTCTCTGGAAGGTCTTTGCAACCTCG
The DNA here is from genome assembly GCA_945957495.1 of uncultured Pseudorhodobacter sp. Classification (GTDB taxonomy): domain Bacteria; phylum Pseudomonadota; class Alphaproteobacteria; order Rhodobacterales; family Rhodobacteraceae; genus Cypionkella. Next base: position 85 of record CAMFLG010000273.1, read on the forward strand.
CCGTCCATGCCCGGGGTGATGGCGTCAAGGTATTCAACGACTGTCACCTGCGTGCCCAGCCGGGCGTAGACAGATCCCATTTCCAGACCGATCACGCCGGCGCCGATGACCCCCATGGTTTTTGGCACGCGCGGCAGGGTCAGCGCGCCGGTAGAGGTGACGACGATGGTTTCGTCAACGGTGACACCGGGAAGCGAGGACGGCTCGGAACCCGTTGCAATCACGATGTTTTTCGCCTCGTGAACCTCTTCGCCGACCTGCACCTTGCCGGGGGCGGGAATGGTGGCCCAGCCCTTTAGCCATGTCACCTTGTTCTTCTTGAACAGAAACTCGATGCCCTTGGTGTTGCCGTTCACCACATCGGCCTTGTAGGCCTGCATCTTGAGCCAATCGACGGTTGGCGCCCCGCCCATCAGGCCCATTTTCTCAAAGTTTTCATGGACTTCGTGCAAGCTGTGCGTGGCGTGCAGCAGCGCCTTGGACGGGATGCAGCCCACGTTCAGGCAGGTGCCGCCCAGCGTGTCGCGGCCCTCAACAACAGCCACTTTCAGGCCCAGTTGCGCCGCCCGGATGGCGCAGACATAGCCGCCGGGGCCTGCACCGATGATGATTGTGTCAAAGCTTGCCATGGGTCGTTTCCTTCGATTTCGGGCTGTATGATGCCCGTGCTTTTTGCGTGCTTTTTCCGTGCATACGGGCGCGGGTCAGATCAGGGCCGCCACCAGCATGATGACGGTGGCGAAAAACCCCACCCCCCAGATCGCCGAGCGCCAGGGCGACAGGCCAAGCGCATAGGCGGGGACGTAGAGGATGCGTGCGGCAAGATAGGTCCAGCCGCAGGCGACGGTGACGGGGCTGGACTGGTTGCCCAAGGTCACGACGACGACCGCGATGGTTAACAGGATCAGGCCTTCGAAATGATTGTTCAGCGCGCGTTGCAGGCGGGCGGTGGTGAGGGACAGCGGGCGCGGCAAGGGCGTGTCGCGCGGGCCGGAGGTGTATTTGGTGCCAAGCTCCAGATTAGCCGGGGTGGCGTAGAGGACGAACTGCACGGTCTGCAGGAGGGCGGCGAGGGTGAGGGCGGTGAGTTCGGGGGTCATGTGTTCAGCCCTTCGGGCAGGACGGTGCCTTGATGGAACCGCAACTGCCATGCGCCCGACGAGCAATCCCAGATCGAGGAGCGGTTGCCCCATTCTGTGCCCTCGGGATAGCGGACTTCGGATTGGTATGTCACCAGCACCACCTCTTGCGAAAAGGGATGCAGGGCGAGGTTGTGCAGGGTGGCGTCGATCGCTTGCGCATCCTCTGGCCCGAACAGCAGTTCGGCGCGGGTATAGCGGCGGCCAGAGCGGCCAAATTCGAAGAAGTCGGGCGCGAAGGTGCGGTCCATCAGCGCTCGATCAAAGCGGGTATCCGCGGCCCAGAGGCTGTGTTCGAGGGGAGGAAGCTGGGTGAGATCTGGGATCAATGGGATTTCACCTAATTTGTTGAATAATGCGGCCAATGCAACTTAGACCAAGAAGCAATGGACCTAAGAAGAAAGCAGCATTGATCATTCCTCTTGGAAGCTGGCGCGACAGAAACGACATTTTGCCTTCAATGTTGTTGTATAAGAACACTGCCGCCAGCCCATCTGTGCCTTTTGAAAAGAATAGCACACAGAGTGCACCCGCAATCGCGGAGGTGATCATTAGACTTGCGAATGTTTGCGACGGGCTAAGTCGCCAAAGAAAGATGCAGATGGCAATGAGCGCCAAGTCTACTTCCCATCCGTCCCAAGGTGCGCGTGTTTGAAGATCCAGATCGGGAAAGTTGGCTCGCGTGAAGGCTATTTGAGCAACTATCCGCCAGCGGTCCATCAAGACCGCAACCAATAGCAACAAAATCCCCACGCGAGCCATGTAATCACAAATCCATCAGCAACCGGCGCGGATCTTCGAGCGCTTCTTTCACCCGGACGAGGAAGGTCACGGCGCCTTTGCCGTCCACGATGCGGTGATCGTAGGACAGGGCGAGGTACATCATCGGGCGGATCACGATCTGGCCGGCCACCACGACCGGGCGGTCCTGGATCTTGTGCATGCCAAGGATGCCCGATTGTGGCGGGTTCAGGATCGGCGAGGACATCAGCGAGCCGTAGACGCCGCCGTTCGAGATGGTGAAGCTGCCGCCCTGCATTTCGGCCATCGAAAGCTTGCCGTCGCGGGCGCGCAGGCCCAGTTCGGCGATCTTTTTCTCGATGGCGGCAAAGCCCATCTGGTCGGCATCGCGCAGGACCGGCACGACAAGGCCGTTCGGGGTGCCGACGGCGACGCCCATGTGGACGTAGTTCTTGTAAACCACGTCCTGACCGTCAATCTCGGCGTTCACTTCCGGGATTTCTTTCAGCGCGTGGGTGCAGGCTTTGACGAAGAAGGACATGAAGCCCAGTTTGACGCCGTGCTTTTTCTCGAAGATGTCTTTGTATTCATTGCGCAAAGACATGATGCCGGACATATCGACCTCGTTATAGGTCGTCAGCATGGCGGCGGTGTTTTGCGCGTCTTTCAGGCGGCGGGCGATGGTGGCCCTTAGCCTTGTCATCTTGACCCGTTCTTCGCGGGCGGCATCGTCGGCCGGAACCGGGGCGCGCGGGATGGCGGCAACGGCGGGGGCAGCGGCGATGGGCGCGGCGGCGGCAGCGCGGGCGACATCCTCTTTCATGATGCGGCCATCGCGGCCGGTGCCTTGCACCTGTTCAGGCTTCAGGCCTGCCTCTTCCATCGCCTTTTTGGCGGCGGGGGCGTTTTCGATGTCTTTCGCAGCGGGGGCCGGGGCTGGGGCAGGCGCCGGGGCGGGTGCCGCTGCGGCGGCTTTGGCCGGGGCGGTGGTGCCGACCGCGCCTTCGGTCACGATGGCAAGGCGGGCCGAGGCGGCAACGGTCGTGCCTTCGGGGGCCAGGATTTCGGCCAGTACGCCCGAAACCGGGCTGGGCACTTCGACCGACACCTTGTCGGTTTCCAGTTCACACAGCATTTCGTCCTGCTTGACCGTGTCGCCCGGCTTTTTGAACCAGGTGGACACGGTGGCTTCGGAAACGCTTTCGCCCAAAGAGGGCACCATAACATCCGTCATTTCAATCTCCTGCGCGTCGGCGCGTTATCTATGGGTCAGCCGAGCGCTTCGTTGACCAGGGTTTGCTGTTCGTATTTGTGTTTGGAGGCCAGGCCCGTGGCGGGCGAGGCAGAGGCGGCGCGACCGGCATAGCGGGCGCGGGGGTGCGTGGTGCCGATTTCGGCGAAGAGGGATTCGAGTTCGGGTTCGATATGGAACCAGGCGCCCATGTTCTTCGGCTCTTCCTGACACCAGACGAATTCGGCGCCCTTGAAGCGCGACAGCTCGGTGGTCAGCGATTTTTTCGGCACCGGGTACAGTTGTTCGACGCGCAGAAGGTACACATCGTCCAGCCCGCGCGCATCGCGTTCGGCCAGAAGGTCGTAGTAGACCTTGCCCGAGCAGAGAACCACACGCCGGATCTTGTCATCCGATTGCAGTTTCAGATCGGAATGACCCTTTTGGGCATCATCCCACAGCACGCGATGGAAATACGAGGCTTCGGTGAAGTCCGAGGCATCGGAGACGGCCATCGGGTGACGCAGCAGGGATTTCGGCGTCATCAGGATCAGCGGCTTGCGGAAATCGCGGTGCAGCTGGCGGCGCAGGATGTGGAAGTAGTTCGAGGGCGTCGTGCAGTTGGCGACGATCCAGTTGTCATGTGCTGACATCTGCAGGAAGCGTTCCAGACGCCCCGAGGAATGTTCCGGCCCCTGACCTTCAAAGCCATGCGGCAAGAGGCAGACCAGGCCCGACATGCGCAGCCATTTGCTTTCGCCCGAGTTGATGAACTGGTCGAACATGATCTGCGCGCCGTTGGCGAAATCGCCGAACTGCGCCTCCCACATGGTCAGTGTGTTGGGTTCGGACAGCGAGTAGCCGTATTCAAAGCCCAGCACCGCATATTCCGACAGCATCGAGTCGATGACCTCATAGCGCGCCTGCCCGGCGCGGATGTGGTTCAGCGGGTAATAGCGTTCTTCCGTCACCTGATCGACCCAGCCGGAATGGCGCTGGCTGAAGGTGCCACGGGTGCAATCCTGCCCGGCCAGACGCACCGGGAAGCCTTCGAGTTGCAGCGAACCGAAGGCCAGCGCCTCTGCCGTGGCCCAGTCAAAGCCGCGGCCGGTTTCGAACATCTTGGCCTTGGCTTCCAACTGGCGCGCCACGGTCTTGTGAATATCGAAGCCTTCGGGAATGCGGGTCAGCGCCGCGCCGACCTCTGCCATGGTCTGCGGCAGAATCCAGGTTTCGCCGCGCTGGTAGTTTTCCAGATCCTTGGGCTTCATCGACTTCCAACGCCCGTCCAGCCAATCGGCGCGGTTGGGTTTGTAGTCTTTGCCAGCCTCGAATTCCTCGTTCAGCTTGGCCTGGAAGGCGGCCTTCATATCCTCGATCTCGCCTTCGGGGATCAGCCCGTCGGCCACCAGACGTTCGGTGTAAAGCTGCAGCGTGGTTTTCTGTTTGCGGATGGTGGCATACATCGCCGGGTTGGTGAACATCGGCTCGTCGCCTTCGTTGTGACCAAAGCGGCGGTAGCAGAAGATATCCAGCACAACATCCTTGTGGAACTGCTGGCGGAATTCGGTGGCCACCTTGGCCGCATGCACCACAGCCTCGGGGTCGTCGCCGTTGACGTGGAAAATCGGCGCTTCGACCATCAGGGCGATGTCGGTGGGGTAGGGGGAAGAGCGGCTGTAAGACGGCGCGGTGGTAAAGCCGATCTGGTTGTTCACCACGATATGGATGGTGCCGCCGGTGCGGTGGCCTTTCAGGCCCGAGAGGCCAAAGCATTCCGCCACAACGCCCTGGCCCGCAAAGGCGGCATCGCCGTGCAGCAGCACCGGCAGCACTTCGTGCCGGTCGGTATCGCCGATCT
>CAMFLG010000274.1 GCA_945957495.1 uncultured Pseudorhodobacter sp.
GCCTCTGACTGGGCGGAAGAGGTGGAACGGTTGGCCGCAGACCCGCATTCGGCGGCGGTGTTTCTGCCCGGGGGTCGCGCGCCCAAGGCGGGCGATGTGCATCGGCAACCGGCGCTGGCCGCGACGCTGCGGCGGATCGCGGCAGAGGGGCGCGACGGGTTTTACACCGGTGCCGTGGCCGAGGCGATTGTGGCGCGGCTGCAGGCCTTGGGCGGGCTGCACAGCGTTGCGGATTTTGCGGCGACGGCCTGCGATTATGTCGAGCCGGTTTCGACCGATTATCGCGGCTACCGGGTGCATCAGATGCCGCCGAACAATCAGGGCATGACGGCGCTGATGATGCTGAACATCCTGTCGGGGTTTGACATGGGGTCTCTGGACCCGAACGGCGCCGCGCGGCTGCATCTGGAGGTGGAGGCGGGGCGTCTGGCCTACGGCGAGCGCAATGCGCGACTGGGCGATCTGGCGCGCAGCAGTCGGGTGATTGCCGATCTGCTGGCCCCCGGCCATGCCGACCGGATGCGGGCCGCGATTGACCCGGATCGGGCGATGGTGGGGCTGCCCGATGTGCAACTGGCGCATTCGGACACGGTTTATATCTCTATCGTCGATGCGGATCGCAATGCGGTGAGTTTCATCAATTCGACCTTCCATTCCTTTGGCAGCGGCATCACCTGCCCGGAAACCGGGGTGGTGTTGCAGAACCGGGGGTCAAGCTTCCGGCTGGACCCCGATCATCCGAACGCTTTGGCACCGCACAAGCGGCCTTTGCACACGATCATGCCGGGGATGCTGACCAAGGATGGCCGCGCGGTGATGCCGTTTGGCGTGATGGGTGGGCAGTATCAACCCTTTGGCCACACGCATCTTTTGACCAATATCATCGACTTTGGCATGGATTTGCAGGTGGCGGTGGACAATGCGCGGGTGATGTATTCCGACGATATGATTGTGGCCGAACGCGGCGTGTCGCAGGCGGCAATTGCGGGCTTGCAGAGCCGCGGCCACAAGGTTTGCCTTTCGTCTGAACCGCATGGCGGGGCGCAGGCGATCTGGATAGACTGGGAAAAAGGCACGCTGACCGGGGCGTCGGACCCGCGCAAGGATGGCGCGGCGCTGGGGTATTAAGGCAGGATGACCTGCGAGGTCAGCGGGGCGTCCGCGTAAAAGGCGGCGAGATTATCGACGACGATCTGCGCCATCGCATCGCGGGTTTCCACCGTGCCCGAGGCGTGGTGCGGGTACAGCGTGACGTTGGGCAGGCTGGTGAGCCGGGGGTCGGGGTTCGGTTCGGAGGCGAACACATCCAGCGCGGCGTGGCCCAGCGCGCCAGAGGCAAGTGCGGCTATCAGCGCCGGTTCATCGACAACGCTGCCGCGCGCGACGTTGATCAGCAGGCCACCTGGCCCAAGCGCCGCGATGACATCGGCCGAAATCAGGCCACGGGTGCCTTCGCCGCCCGCGACAATCGCGATCAGCGTATCGCTTTCGCGGGCAAGGGCGATCAGATCGGGCTGATAGCGCCAGGGCACGTCCTTGGCGCTGCGGTTCCAGTAGCTGACCTGCAGCGTCATCGCCGCGGCCCGCTCTGCGATGGCCTGACCGATGGTGCCCATGCCGACGATGCCCAGACGCTTGCCGTGAAGGCTGTGTTGCAGCGGAAAGGCGTCGTGGCGCGCCCATTCGCCGGACTGCACATAGGCGTGCCCGGCGATCAGGCCACGGCGGGCGGCGAGCATCAGCATGATGGCGGTGTCGGCCACGTCATCCTTGAGGGCCAGCGAGGCGTTGGTCAGCCGGATGCCACGGGCGGCCATGGCGGCAAGATCAAAGCTTTCGTAACCGGCGGAGGAACAGGCGACGAGTTCCAGCTGCGGCATGGCGGCGATCATCTGCGCGGTCAGTGGCACATGCCCATTGGTGGCGACAGCGCGGCAGGTTGCGCCATGGCGGGCCAGAAAGGCGGGCTTGTCGGTGGCCAGATCATAGCGGTGCAGAGTATAGCGCGCCTCTAGCTGTGCGAGTGCGGCGGGCCGGGCGGGGTGGAGCATCATCACATCGGGCTTGGTCATGGCGTCATTTCGGCTGGGGCTCTTGCAGGGCCAGCATACGCAGGTGCGGGTGGCGGGAACAAGGCGCGGGATGCGGGGGCCTTTACCTTCAGGCGGATTCCCGGCACTTATGATCAAATCAGGCCACCCGACCCGGGAGCGGCCCTGTCGCGAAAGGACAGCCGATGCAAGCCCAAGCCTTCCTGGACAATCTGCAACCGCCGCAGGTGCCGCTGGAGGTGGTGCAGGCCTATGCCGAGGCGGATTATGGCCTGCGCGGCGAGTGGCGGCGGCTTGACGGCGAACGCGATCAGAATTTCCGGGTGCGTGATGCCGAAGGCGGGGCATGGGTGTTTCGCCTGTGCAACCCGCAAGAGGACATTGCGGTGTTTGACTGTCAGGTCAAAGCACTGGCGCAGATCGGCCGCACGGCCCCTGCCCTGCCGGTGCCGCGCGTGCGGCAGACGCGCGACGGTGCAGAAATAGGAACGCTGGTTCACAATGGTCAAAGCCATTGCGTGATTGTGCTGTCTTATCTGCCCGGCGCGCCGGTGGGCGCAACCCGTTTGGCGCCTGCGCAACTGTTCGAGGTGGGGCAGTTGCTGGCGCGGTTGGGCAAGGCCTTGCGCGGGTTTGCGCATGCCGCCCCGGCGGCGCGGCATCTGGCCTGGGATCATCGGCAGGTGCCGGGCCTTTTGGCGCATGTGGATGTGCTGCCAGCCGATCAGCAGGCGCGCGCGCGGCGGATTTTGCGCGGTTTCGCCAGCCAGACTCTGCCAAAGCTGGAGGCGCTGCGCGGTCAGATCATTCACGGCGACGTTCACCCCTATAACCTGCTGATCGACGATGGGGCACTCAGCGGGGTGATCGACTTTGGCGATATGGTGTATGGCGCGCTGGTACAGGATCTGGCGAATACGATTGCGGATTTCCTGTATGTCGGCGGGGACAATCCGCGGATTTTGTACGAGATCACGCGGGGTTATGCGCAGGTTACGGCACTGGAAGAGGAAGAGCTGGCGGTGTTGTTGCCGCTGATCCAGACGCGGATTTTGATGGCGCCGCTGATCTTGCTGTTGCGTGAAAAGGGTGGCGCCGCGACGGCGGCCTATGCCGATCTGGCGCAGCATGCGTTTCCGCTGTTGGATGAGGTTGAGGCGCTGGCGCCCCGGCTGGTGGATGAGGCGCGGCGCGGGGCGAATTTCCCGCCGCTGCGCAATGCGCCGGTGCCCACGGCCAGCGAGTTGTTGGCACGGCGGCGTGCGATCATGGGCGAGCGGCTGTATATGTTCTACGATCGGCCCGTGCATCTGGTGAAGGGCGACGGTGTTTGGCTGACGGCAGAGGATGGCCGCCGCTATCTGGATTGCTACAACAACGTGGCGCATGTCGGCCATGCCAACGCCTATGTGGCCGAGGCCATTCACCGGCAGGCGCGGACGCTGAATACCAACACGCGCTATCTTTCCGAACAGTCGATTGCCTATGCCGAGCGGCTGACGGCCACGCTGGACCCCAGCCTGACGGCGGTGGTTTATGTCAATTCGGGCAGTGAGGCCAATGATGTGGCCTGGCGGATGGCAAAAGCCTGGACGGGGAAAACCGGCGGTCTGGCGATGGAATATGCCTATCACGGCATCACGGATGCGATTGATCCGTTCTCGCCCTCGAACGATGTGGCGCATTGGCAGGCGCCGCATTTGCGGCTGCTGCCTGCGCCGGATGATTATCGCGGCCCCTACCGGCGGGGCGGTAACGATCTGGCCCGACGCTATGCCGATCTGGCCGATCCGCTGATTGCCAATTTGCAGGCCAGCGGCCATGGCGTTGCGGCGGGCATGGTGGATTCGGCCTTTATGACGAATGGGATCATCGAGGTGCCGCAGGGCTATCTGGCCGCGATCGTGGACAAAATCCACGCGGCGGGCGGGTTGTTCATTGCCGATGAGGTGCAGTCGGGCTTTGGCCGGATGGGCAGCCATATGTGGGGGCATCAGCATCATGGCGTGGTGCCGGATTTTGTCACGCTTGGCAAACCGGCGGGCAATGGCCATCCGATTGGCGTGGTGATCACAAGGCCAGAGATTCTGGATCATTTCACCCGCCATGCGCCGTTCTTTTCCACCTTTGGCGGCAACAACGTGTCTTGCGCGGCAGGTCTGGCGGTGCTGGATGTGATGCAGGCAGAAGGGTTGCTGGAAAATGCAGCCACGACCGGCGCCTATTTCAAGGCCGAATTGAAGAAGTTGCAGGCGCGGCACGCGATCATCGGCGATGTGCGCGGCAGCGGGCTTGCACTGGGGGTGGAGTTGGTGCGCGACCGCACAACGCTGGAACCGGCGGATCACGAGACGAAGCGGATCGCCAATCTGATGCGCGACGAAGGGGTTTTCATTGGCACCGAGGGCGTTCTGGGCAACGTTCTGAAACTGCGCCCGCCGGTGGTGTTCCGGCCAGAGCATGCGGATATTGTGGTGGCCGCGCTGGACCGGGTTTTGGCCCGGCTGTAGGCAGTTGTGCCGTCGGTGACATTCATAAGTGCTTCTGTTACCAAGATGCTGCAATTGCGAAAGGGTGCGTTGATGTCAGGCAAGGTTCTGGTTTCCGGAGGCGCGGGGTATATCGGGGCGCATGCCTGCAAGGTGCTGAAGGCGGCGGGATTTACGCCGGTAGTCTATGACAACTTGTCCACCGGCCATGCCGCAGCGGTGAAATTTGGGCCGCTGGAAGAGGGCGATCTGTTGGACCGGGCGCGGCTGGATGCGGTGTTTGCCGCGCATCAGCCGGTTGCGGTGATGCATTTCGCGGCGCTGTCGCTGGTGGGCGATTCGATGAAGGATCCGGGGCTGTACTGGCGGACGAACGTGCTGGGGGCCTTGAACCTGATCGAGGCGGCCTGTGCGGCGGGCTGCAAGAACTTCATCTTTTCCTCGACCTGCGCCACCTATGGCGATCAGGACGGCGTGGTGCTGAACGAGGATACCGTGCAGGCGCCGATC
>CAMFLG010000275.1 GCA_945957495.1 uncultured Pseudorhodobacter sp.
CCTTGCCCGCACCAAAGCGGGCGATCAGGGTCAGACGACCGGGTTCATTGGCCGGGTTCAGTTTCGCCATCAACACCTTGAGGTCATCGGCGGTGGTGGTCGGGCCGCATTTCAGGCCGATCGGGTTCAGAACGCCGCGCGCGAATTCGACATGCGCGCCGTCGGGTTGACGGGTACGGTCGCCGATCCAGATCATGTGGCCAGAGCCCGCCACGTTCTGACCGGTGATGCTATCGACCCGGCAGAGCGCCTCTTCATATTCCAAGAGCAAGGCTTCGTGGCTGGTGTAGAAATCCACCGAGGCCAAAGACGGCGCGGTTTCCGAGGTGATGCCAGCAGCATTCATGAAATCCAGCGCATCGGAAATGCGGTTGGACAACTCGCGATAACGTTCGGCCTTATCATGTTCAGCAAAGCCCAGCGTCCAGGAATGCACGCGATGGATATCGGCGAAACCGCCGGTCGAGAAGGCGCGCAACAGGTTCAGCGAGGCTGCGGCCTGGGTGTAGGCCTGCAGCATCCGCGCGGGATCAGGGCGGCGCGCCTCGACCGTGGCGTCAAAGCCGTTGATGATATCACCACGGTAGGACGGGTATTCGACGCCGCCGATCACTTCGGTGGCGGCAGAGCGCGGCTTGGCGAATTGCCCGGCCATGCGGCCCACCTTGATCACCGGCACTTTCGCGCCATAGGTCAGCACGACCGCCATTTGCAGCATGACGCGGAAAGTGTCGCGGATGTTGTCGGCGCTGAATTCGGCAAAGCTTTCGGCGCAATCGCCGCCTTGCAGCAAGAACGCCTTGCCTTCGCCCGCCAAAGCCAGTTGCTTTTTCAGCTTGCGCGCCTCGCCCGCAAAAACCAGCGGCGGATACTTTGCCAGTTGCGCCTCAACAGCGGTCAGGCTTGCAGTATCGGGATAATCGGGCATCTGCACACGCGGCTTGGCGCGCCAGTCCGATTTTGTCCAACCTTTGGTCATGGGAGTCGCTCCTCCGTTAGCGGTATCGACGCGCGGTATAAGGAAATACCGGGCGATTGCAACGGGACAAAGGGCTGCATCCGCCCGACCTGGCCCCTGTCAGGGACATTATGATCAAAGGATCTGAAATTTGTTGCGAAATGGGCGCGCCGGGATAGGCTCGCGCCATTCACTAAAGAATCTTTTTTGGAGAAATGAAATGGCTTTCACTTTTGACCCCACCTGGGATGCGAAAGGTAATCATGCCGGGGTTCCGACGATGACCACATCGCAAGAGGTCGAGGATGTTATCGTAAAGATCTGCGCAACCAAAACCTCTACAGATGCATCAATTACCGCGCTGCTTTCCCTGATCGCCGCCCGCAGTGCCGATTGCAACGTTCAGAAAGGCTTGCATCAGGACGAACTGTTCGGAGCTTTGGGGGCGGAACAGCATGTTCGCATTCGGGCGCAGATAGCCGCCAGTAAATATGTGACGTTTCACGTCTATGTCTCGATCCTGCTCGGCAAGGTCGGCAGGGGCAGGAAAGCCAAGCAGACCGCACTGATCGCGCTGTCGTCGATCTCGTACTATCAAGGCAACTCCCGCATCTCGACAACCTACTGACGGCCCCTATTCGAGGGGCGCGACAGCAATTCCTTGGGCCTCGCTGCAGTATTGGCGTGGCAGGCGCACTGATCGACAATTCAGATCAGAATAAATGCCGCAAGCATCGGTCAAAATAACGGCGACGCCCTTGCGGAAGGGGGCGTTTCCTGTTTCCTTCCACCGGAAACGACATATACAGGTCGCAACATGTCAACCTCCCCGCGTAAGGCCACCCACGTTGACAAGGTCGATGCGCCGCGCCGCTTTGTTTTCCTGCTGTTGGACAAGTTCACCATGATGTCCTTTGCCGGGGCATTGGAACCTTTGCGGGTGGCCAACCGCGTTTCGGGCGAAAAGCTGTATTCCTGGGTGCTGGTCGGCGAAGGCGGGGTGGAAGCCACCTGTTCAAACGGCGCCTCGTTCAAGCTGGATATGGGGCTGGATGAGGTGGGGCGCGAGGATGTGGTTCTGGTCTGCGGCGGCATCGATGTGCAGAAATCCACGACCAAGAACATCCTGAACTGGTTGCGGCGCGAGGCGCGGCGCGGTGCCACCATCGGCGGCATCTGTACCGGGTCATACACCATGGCCAAGGCCGGGTTGCTGGACAACAAGAAAGCCACCATCCACTGGGAAAATCAGGATGGCTTTCTGGAGGAGTTCGAAAGCGTCAAGCTGACGAAATCTATCTTCGTGATGGATGGCAACCGTTGGAGCACGGCGGGCGGCACCTCGTCCATCGACCTGATGCTGAAGGTCATTGCCGCCGATCATGGCGAAGATCTGGCCAATACCGTCGCCGATCAGCTGATCTATTCCAGCATCCGCACCGATCAGGACACGCAGCGGCTGTCGATTCCAACCCGGATCGGCGTGCGGCATCCTAAGCTGTCGCAGGTAATCCAGATGATGGAAGGCAACATCGAAGATCCGATGAGCCCCGCCGATCTGGCCGAAGAGGTGGGCATGTCAACCCGGCAGCTGGAACGGCTGTTCCGCCGCTATCTGAACCGCAGCCCCAAACGCTATTACATGGAATTGCGGCTGCAAAAGGCGCGCAACCTCTTGATGCAGACGGATATGAGCGTGATCAACGTGGCCTTGGCCTGTGGCTTTGCCAGCCCGTCGCATTTCTCGAAATGCTACCGCAGCCATTACAACACAACCCCCTACCGCGAGCGTGGCACGCAAGGCATGCCCAGCCCGGGCATCGGGGTGCGCCTGTCGTTCTGACAGATCAATAGCCGTCGTTGCAGAATGATGCGGTCACTTCGCAGTTGCTGGTGAAATTGGCGCATTTGGCCAGGGCGGTTTCGGCCACAACGGCGGTCGATACATCTGCCGCAAAGCCCATGCCATGCCCTTCGCCCACAGCAATCGCCGCGCATTGTTGCGAGACAACGGCGGTGTAGCAATCCTCGCTGCCGCATTGCAGATAGGCCTCGGTTTCGGCCAGATCCGCCGAGTCATTGTTCCAGGCGGTGCCTGCCTTGCCGGTGGAGGGCGAAAACGCGATGGCGCCAAAAAGACCTTGGGCTATGGCGGGTGCGGCAGATACTGCCGAAACGGCGATCAAAAGTGCAGCCATCGTCCTTAAACCCATTGCGAGCCCCTTTGACATTCTTGCGCGCCAGTTAAGGGAAAACGGTGCCGCCCGGACTGTCAAGACATGACGTCACGGTGATCTTGCGGTGTCAGCATGGATTTCTTCTGGTTTTAGCGGATGAAACCTTGCGTCTTGGGACGCACCTGCCTGTCTTGCCGCTGTTACAACAGTCTGATCGCCATTTCCGCACTTTATGGTGCTTTTCTTTTTCGATCGGTCAAACTACGTTCACCGACAGGATTGCGATCCAACATGGGAGATAACAATGAAAAAACTACTCTTGGCCTCGGCAGCGACAGCGCTGATGGCTGGTGCTGCTTCGGCTGAAGACGTGAAAATCGGCATTCTGATCGGCTTCACCGGCCCGATCGAATCGCTGACCGGCTCTATGGCGGCTGCGGCCGAACTGGCAATGGCAGAGGCGGATGCGTCTGGCAAGGCATTGAACGGCTGGAACTTTGTTCCGGTTCGCGCCGATGACACCTGCGTTGACGCCGCCGCCGCGCAGTCGGCAGCAGAGCGTCTGGTCACGGCAGAAGGCGTCAAGGGAATCATCGGCGGCGACTGCTCGGGTGTGACCCGCGCCGTGCTGCAGAACGTTGCCCGTCCGAACGGCATTGTGATGGTGTCGCCCTCGGCCACCTCGCCCGCGCTTTCGACCGACGAAGATGACGGCCTGTTCTTCCGCACCTCGCCGTCTGACGCCCGCGAAGGCGAAGTCATGGCCGACATCCTGACGGAAAAAGGTATCAAGTCGATCGCGCTGACCTATTCCAACTCTGACTACGGCAAGGGTCTGGCCGAAGCGATTGCGGCCGCCTACACCGCCAAAGGTGGCGTTGTGACCATCAACGCAGCGCATGACGACGGCAAAGCCGACTATTCGGCAGAAGTTGCGGCTCTGGCGTCGGCTGGTGGCGAAGTTCTGGTTGTGGCGGGCTACCTTGACCAAGGCGGCAAAGGCGTGATCCAGGCTGCTTTGGATACCGGCGCCTTCACCACCTTCGGCCTTCCCGGCGGTATGGTCGGCGACAGCCTGCCGGTGGCCATCGGCCCGGCCCTGAACGGCTCGTTCGGCCAAGTTGCCCAGTCCGATAGCCCCGGCGCTGCGACCCTGGTCGAAATCGGCAAGGCCGCTGCGGTTCCGTTTGACGCCGCATCGCCCTACACGATGGAGTCCTATGACGCCGCAGCTTTGATCATGCTGGCCATGCAGGCCGCAAATTCGACCGATCCGAAAGTCTACGCTGGCAAGATCATGGAGATCGCCAACGGTCCGGCAGACGGCTCTGGCGTCAAGATCATGCCCGGCGAAATCGGCAAGGGTCTGGAACTGATCGCAGCCGGGACCGCGATCAACTACGAAGGCGCGTCGGGTGTGAACCTGATCGGGCCGGGTGAATCGGCTGGCCGCTATCGCCAGTTCGAAATCAAAGACGGCAAGTACGAAACCGTTATTTTCCGTTGATCGCCTGATCGCATCGTTGGACACGGCCCGGAGCATCGCCCCGGGCCGTTGCCACACTCTGACCCGGCACAGATTCGGGCGGAACCAGGGGGATACATGATAAAGGTCGAAAACCTTCACAAGCACTTCGGCGGCTTTCATGCCGTGGACGGGGCTTCGCTTGAAATCAAGACAGGTTCGATCACGGGGCTGATTGGCCCGAATGGCGCGGGCAAGACCACGCTGTTCAACGTGATCGCCGGACGCCTGCCACCCACAAGTGGCCGCGTGCTGATGGATGGCGAGGACATCACCGGTCTGCCGCCGCATGAGTTGTTCGCAAAGGGTCTGTTGCGCACTTTTCAGATCGCGCATGAGTTTTCCTCGATGACTGTGCGGGAAAACCTGATGAT
>CAMFLG010000276.1 GCA_945957495.1 uncultured Pseudorhodobacter sp.
ATCTACACTCGACTAGTCGTCGGCAGCGTCAGATGTGTATAAGAGACAGATGAACATACTGCGGCGCTGGACCCGCGCACGGCAGAGCTTGTGATGCAGGCAACCGAACGTGTGGTCCGCGAAAACGGCCTGACCGCGCTGATGGTTACGCATAACATGCGTCAGGCGATTGAAACCGGCAACCGGCTGATCATGATGGATGCCGGGCGCATTCGGGATGATATTGGTGGCGCCGTCAAAGCCACCCTAACCCCTGCTGACCTTGTCGAAAAGTTCAAGATCGACAATGACCGCATGTTGCTTGGAGGCTGAGCGATGGAAATCCTGACGGCCTTTTTGAACCTGATGCCGGTGACTTTGGCGCAAAGCATGATCTATTCCTTCGTTGCGCTGGGAATCATGATTCCGTTTCGGCTGCTCAGCTTCCCGGATCTGACCAGCGAAGGCGCCTTTCCTCTGGGCGGTTGCGTCTGCGCGGCGATGATTCTGGGGGGATGGAACCCCTTTGTTGCAACCGCTGCGGGCGCGTTGGCTGGCATGGCGGCCGGGGCATCAACCGCGATGATCCATCTGCAATTCCGTCTGAACTCACTTCTTGCCGGTATTCTGGTATTCACCGCACTTTACAGCGTGAACATGCGTGTTCTGGGCCGTTCAAACGTGGCGCTGTTTTCCAGTGACAGCATCTTTTTGCAAATCAACCCTGCCATCGTGGCATCGGTTTGGCTGCAAATCCTGTTCTTCGGCGCATTGATTGCTGCAACTCTGCTGGTCTTGCGCTGGTATCTGGCGACAGAGGCGGGGGCCGCCCTTCGGGTTGTCGGCACGAACCCCGATCTTGCGCCCTCACTTGGCATCAGCATCTGGACCTACACCATCGTCGGACTTGCCATTGCAAACGGGTTTTCAGCCCTTGGCGGGGCATTGGTGGTGCAGTTGCAAGGGTTTGCCGACGTGGGCATGGGGATGGGTCTATTGATCAACGGGCTTGCCTCATTGGTGATTGGGGAAACCGTCATTGGCCGCAGAACCTTGTCGCGTCAGCTTTTCGCGCCGGTGTTGGGGGCTGCGATCTATTATCAAGTCGTATCTTTGGGCCTGTCGCTGGGTCTGGTGCCAAGCGACCTTAAGATCGTGACTGCGCTTTTTGTCCTGCTAACGCTGGGATTGCCAAGCTTGCGCGGCAAGGCCAGCGGGCGCGAAACAATGCGGGTTTAGGCCAGAGTTTCTGGGACAATGCCTTGCCGTGGACTTAGGGAAAGGTCGGATGCCAAGGCCGGTTTTGATCTTACGACGGTACGATGAAAGTATAGGGCAACTTCCGTTGCCCTATTAAAGGCCTTCATCCCGATTGAACGAAGGAATAACTTCGGCCTCTGTCTTCAGAAAGCGGTGCAAGAAAGCAAGTCGATTGGTTTCTCCACATTTTTCCAGAACACGGCCAACGTGGGTTTTGACCGTTGGCAGGGCGATGCCAAGATGTTGGCCAATTTCCTTGTTCGACAGGGCACGCGCCATAAGCCCGGCGATCTGGCGTTCTTTGGCTGTCAGCAAGATGCTGTCCAGCCATGGGTTCGGTCTGGCATCCTCCGCAGCTGACTCGTGAGACTCTATCGGTGATGGCTCTGGGCCACCGCCCGAGAAATCAACCAACTGCTCTAAAAGCCGAAGCTCATGTTCTGAAAAGCTACAGCGGTTGTTGCTGCGCAAAAGCGATGCGCCAGCCACAATCCGTGACCGGTGCCGGAAATACAGCTCTGTCTGGTACATGGTTTTCTGCGGCGCAAGAAACCCCGTCAGATATTCGCGCGTGAAGGTGCTTTTGGTGCGATCTGCCCTGCCGATCGTGCGCACCCGCACATGCGGATCTGTCATCCTTGAAGGGTGCAGCGGATCGTGGCGCCAGTAGTAATCTGAATATTTCTCAAGCCAGAAGGGCGACAATTCCTGAATGCGATGCTCGACAATGTGGCGGCCTTCCATCACGCGATAGAAGCAGCACCCATCCAAAGGCATGGCCGTCCTGACAAGCGACAGTAGACGATCACCGAAATCCAAGGAATCGAGCAGCATCACCAGCCTCGTCGCTCTTTTGAACTTGAAGCGTATGGAGCCGGACGGGTCGGAGTCAAGCATTGCCAAGCGCAGCTGCCCGCAGAACCGTCTTTGGGCGCGGTATCATACCTCAGGATGATTGTGGTGGCGGAGCCCGGACACTTAGCATCGCGGCCAAAGCAAGCCGTTCCCCCAGAATTTCAGCAAAGCGAGACGACCATGGCCGACCGCCCCGCCTACATTCCGCCCTATATGGCCATCGGGCTGTCAACCATCGTGACCGGAGTGGCCGAACGCAAGCATATCCGGCACAATCTGGAAACCATCGAAGAAGCGATCCATGCCGCAATCTCGATCATCTCGATCAACGCGCCTGTCAGGGTGGTGGCGTTGGCCGAGGGCGCGCTGACCGGCTTTACGGATGAGATTTTCGATGTGCCGCACGTCACCGCGGCGCGCGAGATGTTCATTGACCTTCCGGGCGAGGAAACCGAGGCGCTGGGCAAGTTGGCGCGCCACTATGACACCTACATCATTGGGCAATGCAAGGCGCGGTGGCCCGATGTGATGGCCGATCGGTTCTTCAACACGCTGTTTGTTATCGACCGCAAAGGCAATGTGGTTCATCGCGCCGCCAAGAACCACATCTGGTGCCGGGAACGCAGTTGCACGCCGCATGACATCTATGACCGTTGGGTGGAACTGTTCGGAGACGGGCCCGAGGCATTTTTTCCGGTGCTGCGCACCGACGACATCGGCAATATCGGCACCATATGCTGTTCGGACGGCGAATATCCCGAGGCGGTGCGGGCCTTGGCCTTCGGGGGGGCGGAACTGGTCTACCGCCCGTCCGAAGCGATGCCGATGACGGCGTCGTCTTATCCCGGCGGTGGCAGCTGGATGGTGCAGAACCGCGCCCATGCTGAATTCAACAGCGTCTATATGCTGTGCCCGAACATCGGGCCGGTCTACCTTTCCCCCAGTTCGAAATTCCCGGTCGATATTGCCGGTGGCAACAGCCATATCGTCGATTTTCGCGGCAATATCAGTTCCTATTCCGCCAATAGCGCCAATACGATGGTCGCCAGCATGATCGACATCGAGGCGCTGCGGCAGTTTCGCATGTCAAACCTGAATTCGAACTGGCTGAAGGATCTGCGCACCGAGCTCTTCGCCCGAATGTATGAAAAGCCCATACACCCCAAGAATATGTGGATGACGCAAGACCCGTTGCGCCATGCCGCCGTTGACGAGGTTTACCGCGACAACATCCGCCGCCTTGTTGATCGCGGCACCTGGACCTTGCCACATCATGAAACCCCCGGCGCCCGGTATACCCCGCCAAACCCAGAGGATGCCGACACCTGGGCCGAGGCGAAAGAGCTTTGGCGTGGTTGGCACAACACCTGATGTCATGAAACCGGGAAGATCCGGAACCAGCAAAACTGAACGTCCAAAAGGAGAGTACCATGCAAGACCTAACCCCCCTTCGTCACAGCGCCCCGCAGGACTGGCGCGGATTGGTTGGCCTGTTTGCGATCGTCAGCCTGCTGATCGTCCTCGCCCTTGCCGCGCCGCTGCGGGCGCAGGACGCCCCCCGCGATGCCATCATCGGAACCTGGCTGGTCAAAGCGCCGGACGCGCCCTTTACCCATCACATGTTCGTTTTCAATGCCGACGGCACCATGCAGCAGGCCAATCCCGATGCTGGCAACCCCGACAACAGCGACAGCGACGGCAAAGGTATCTGGCAACGTGAGGGCGATCAGATCATCGGCAAATTCGTCGAAGTGACGGCGGATCGGAAAACCGCAAAGTTTGTCAGCTGGGGCGAAATCTCTTTCGTGATCAACGTGGCGGATAGCGGCTTCACCGGTACGGCCACCGCCAATTTCTACGATGAAAACGATCAGTTGCTGCGTGGACCTTTCCCGACGCCTCTGGCCGGCAGGCGTATCGTATTGCCCTGATCCGCGCTGACTGATCTTGTTCCTCCAACCAAAGGATACTGCAATGGCCAACTCCAGCCCCGCGCCGAAGCGTTCGCTGCAAAGTAAGGACATTTTCTTCATGGTCGTCGCCGCGGCTGCACCACTGGCGGCAGTGGTCGGCAACGGGGCGCTTGGCACTTTGCTGGGCAATGGCGCGGGGATGCCCGGTGCCTACCTGATTGCCGGGGCGGTGCTGATCCTATTTGCGTTGGGATTTGTGAAGATGAGCCCGCATGTGAAAGGCGGCGGGGCCTTTTACGCCTATATCCGTCACGGTCTGGGCGGCCGGGCCGGTGGGGCGGCGGCCTATGTGGCACTTCTGGTCTATGTGGTGATGGTGGTGGGCTCTGTCGCCGGGACCGGGTTCTTTTGCAACATCTTCCTGCTTGAGGCCTTCAACATTGATGTGTCCTGGAAGCTGATTGCGGCCGCCTGCCTGCTGATCACCGCCTTTGTCGGCTATCGGGAAATCTCGCTTGGCGCGCGGCTGCTGTCGATCATGCTGTCGCTTGAGGTGCTGATCCTGCTGGTGCTTAGTTTTGCCGTTCTGTCGCCGGGCAGCGGCGCCCCGGTTTCCTTTACCTCCTTTGCGCCCGCGACGATCTTCTCGGGCAATTTCGGCGTAGCGATCATGTTCGCCTTCGTTTCATTCCTGGGGTTTGAGTCTGCGGCAATCTACAGCGAAGAGGCGCAGGATGGCTCGCGCACCGTCACGCGCGCGCTGATCGCAGCGGTGTTGTTCATCGCGGTGTTTTACGCCCTTTCGATGTGGAGCGTCATAAACGCCTTTGGTTCCGATCAGGTGCAGGCCGCGGCGGCCGAGAACCCCGGCACATTGGTTTACCGGGCCTTTGCGGCCTATACATCCGCCCCCTTCGTGCTGATGGCCGAGGCGCTGATGGTTACAAGCGCATTGGCCGCGACCATCGCCCTGCACAACGCCGCCGCGCGCTATGTCTATGCCTTGTCTCGCGAAGGCATGCTG
>CAMFLG010000277.1 GCA_945957495.1 uncultured Pseudorhodobacter sp.
GTCTGGATATCACCGGGCTGGCACCGCTTTTTGCCGGGCGTCTGTTCACCGCGTCCGAAGTGAAGGCAGGCAAACCGGCGCCCGATCTGTTTCTGTATGCTGCTGAAAAAATGGGCGTATCTCCTGCGGCTTGCGTGGTGATCGAAGACAGCCTGAACGGGGTGCGCGCCGGATTGGCGGCGGGGATGCAGGTGTGGCGCTTTACCGGCGGCAGTCATCTTGCGGGGCTTGACCTGACCCCGCCCGATGATGCCATACCTTTCGCAGCCTACGCGGATTTTGCCGCGATGCGCTGCGACCGCCCCGATCTGTTCCAAAGCCCGAGTGCCTGAATGAGCCTGCTGCCCGAAACCGACCCCAGTTCGCAGGATGAGGCCGCAAGGGCGGGCTGGCTGTACTACGTCGGCGGCCTGACGCAGGATCAGATCGCCCGCGAACTGGGCGTCAGCCGTCAGCGGGCGCAGCGGCTGGTCAGCCGGGCGATGGCCGATGGGCTGATCCATGTGCGCCTGAACCACCGCATCGGCACCTGTCTGGATCTGGAACAGGCCCTACGCGACAGGTTCGGTCTGACCCGCTGTCGCGTGGCGCCCAGCCCGGGACCGGGTGGCGATGCGGTGCAGGCCATCGCCGCGGCCGCGGCAGCAGAGATGGAACGTTTCCTGCGTATGCCCGACCCGATGGTGATTGGCCTTGGCACCGGGCGGGCGATGCGCGGCATGGTTGATGCGATCGAGCCTTTGGCCGCCCCACAGCACCGGTTGGTGTCGCTGATCGGCAATATCGCGCCGGACGGGTCAGCCTCGTTCTTCGATGTGGTCATGCGATTGGCCGACAAGGTACACGCGCCGCATTACCCGATGCTGGTGCCGGTGATATCCCCCACCCCGGAAGAGCGCGCGGCCTTCCACGCGCTTGGCCCGGTACGACGGGTGGTCGATCTTGCCCGCGCCGCCGATGTGATCTTTGTCGGTGTCGGGCAGATGTCGAATGATGCGCCTTTGCTGGCCGACGGCTTTGTCACCCGGGCCGAGCTGGACGAGATGCAG
The DNA here is from genome assembly GCA_945957495.1 of uncultured Pseudorhodobacter sp. Taxonomy (GTDB): domain Bacteria; phylum Pseudomonadota; class Alphaproteobacteria; order Rhodobacterales; family Rhodobacteraceae; genus Cypionkella. The sequence goes on from CAMFLG010000277.1 coordinate 1,050, forward strand.
GCGCTGGGGGCGGCGGGTGAAGTGGCGGGTTGGGTGTTCGACTCAGCCGGAAATTACCTGGATGTCGGCACCAACAAACGCACCGGCGGGGTGCGGGTGCAGCCGGGGCTGGAACGGCCCTCGGTTGGCATTGCTGCGGGCGCATCGAAAGTGCGCGCGATTCATGGCGCGATCAAGTCGCGTATTATCAATGGTTTGGTCACAGACGAATCCACAGCGCGCGCGCTTTTGTCGCGGCGATAGCCGCTTTTCCCTTTGCATCTGCGGCGGAGAATCCCCCTTGACGGATGCCACCCTGTTGTGAGCATTTACTCAGCAAGCGATGATTTGCTCATTCGCTACTTAGGGAGGATACCAATGAAGATGACGCTGCGCGCGCTGTTTGGCGCGACGGTTTCGCTCACCCTGGCGGGTGCTGCGATGGCCGAAACCACGATCACAGTTGCCACCGTCAACAACGGCGACATGATCCGTATGCAAGGGCTGATGGACGATTTCTACGCCAAGAACCCCGACATCAAGGTCAACTGGGTCACGCTGGAAGAAAACGCCCTTCGCCAGAAAGTCACCACCGACATCGCCACCAAAGGCGGCCAGTTCGATGTGCTGACCATCGGCACCTACGAGGTTCCGATCTGGGGCAAGGCCGGTTGGCTGGTTAGCCTGAACGATCTGCCCGCCGACTATGACGCAGCCGATCTGCTGCCCGCCATTGCCGGTGGTCTGACCGTGGACGGCAACCTTTACGCCTCGCCCTTCTATGGCGAAAGCTCGATGGTCATGTACCGCAAGGATCTGATGGAGGCCGCTGGCCTGACCATGCCGGACGCGCCGACCTGGGCCGACATCAAGGCCGCCGCCGCCGCGATGACCGACAAAGACAAGGAACAGTATGGCATCTGCCTGCGCGGCAAGGCGGGCTGGGGCGAAAACATGGCCTTCCTGACCGCCATGTCGAACTCTTTCGGCGCCAAATGGTTTGATATGGACTGGCACGCCCAGTTCGACCAGAAGCCTTGGGCCGATACGCTGGCCTTCTATCTGGACCTGATGAACAACTATGGCCCGCCCGGCGCATCGAACAACGGCTTCAACGAAAACTTGGCACTGTTCCAGCAAGGCCATTGCGGCATGTGGATCGACGCAACCGTTGCCGCCTCGTTCGTGACCGGCAAGGATTCGACCGTGGGCGACAAGGTTGGCTTCGCCCTGGCCCCCGACAACGGCCTTGGCAAGCGCGGCAACTGGCTGTGGGCCTGGTCTTTGGCCATCCCGGCAGGCACCCAGAAGGCTGATGCTGCAAAAGCTTTCGTGAACTGGGCGACCAACAAGGACTATCTGGCGCTTGTCGCCTCGAAAGAAGGCTGGGCGAACGTTCCTCCGGGCACGCGCTCTTCGCTTTATGCCAACGAGGAATATGCCAAGATCCCGTTCGCCAAGATGACGCTGGACAGCATCAACGCGGCTGACCCGACCCACCCGACGGTTGACCCGGTTCCCTATACCGGCGTGCAGTTTGTGGCTATCCCGGAATTCCAGGGCATTGCCACCGCTGTTGGTCAGCAGTTCTCGGCCGCCCTTGCAGGCACCACCTCGGCCGCTGATGCCCTTGCCGCTGCGCAAGCGCTGACCACGACCGAAATGACCAAAGCCGGTTACGTCAAGTAATCGTCTCAGTTGCGGGGCCGATCCTCCCACGGGCGGCCCCGCAGCCCCAGTCCCCCGCCCAGTCCCCTGCATCGTCACGCCCGCTGATAGGAGCCTTGCCATGGCCACCGCGCATTCCCGCACAGCCGCCCGACTGATGGTCTCTCCTGCTGTTATCCTGTTGTTCTTGTGGATGATTGTGCCTTTGGGGATGACGATCTACTTTTCGTTTCTGCGTTACAATCTGCTGACGCCCGGAACCTCTTTCGCAGGCTTTGACAACTACTACTATTTCCTGACCAACCCCGCCTTCTGGGACGCGCTGCGCAACACCATCACGCTGGTTGTGGGTGTGCTGATCATCACCGTCTTTGGCGGCATCGGCCTTGCGCTGCTGCTGGATCAACCGATGTGGGGGCAGGGCATCGTCCGCGTGCTGGTGATCGCCCCGTTCTTCGTCATGCCCACGGTTTCGGCGCTGGTGTGGAAGAACATGTTCATGAACCCGGTGAACGGCATGTTCGCCCACATCGCCAAGGCCATTGGCCTGCAACCCTATGATTTTCTGTCGCAATCGCCGCTCGCCTCGATCATCCTGATCGTCGCTTGGTCGTGGCTGCCGTTTTCCACCCTGATCCTGCTGACCGCGCTGCAAAGCCTTGACCGCGAACAGCAAGAGGCGGCGGAAATGGATGGCGCGTCCTGGCTGATGCGGTTCTGGTATCTGACGGTGCCGCACCTGACCCGCTCGATCACTGTCGTAATCCTGATCCAGACGATTTTCCTGCTGTCGGTCTTTGCCGAAATCCTCGTCACCACCAACGGTGGCCCCGGCACGGCCTCTACCAACATCCCCTTCCTCGTCTATGCGCAATCGCTTCTGAGCTTTGACGTAGGCGGAGGCTCCGCCGGTGGCATCGTTGCCGTCATCCTCGCCAACATCGTTGCGGTCTTCCTGATGCGGATGATCGGCAAGAATCTGGATGCATGATCATGGCCCGCAAATCCACACACACCCGTAAAATCGCCGTCACCATCATCGCCTGGGCCATCGGTTTCGTGATCTTCTTCCCGATCCTCTGGACCATCCTGATGAGTTTCAAATCCGAGGGCGACGCAATCAAGGCGCCCATGGCGATGCTTGCCGCCCCATGGAGCTTTGAAAGCTATGCCGAGGTGCAGGCGCGTTCGAACTACTCGCTGCACTTCATGAACTCGGTGATCCTGTCGGTCGGATCGACCCTGCTGGCGCTGATCATCGCGGTGCCTGCCGCCTGGGCCATGGCCTTTGTGCCGGGCAAGCGCACCAAAGACCTGCTGATGTGGATGCTATCGACCAAGATGATGCCTGCCGTGGGCGTGTTGGTGCCGATGTATCTGATCTTCCGCAACTTCGGCCTGCTCGACAGCCGCTCTGGTCTGGTGGTGGTGTTGACGCTGATCAACCTGCCGATCGTGATCTGGATGCTGTACACCTATTTCAAGGAAATCCCCGGTGAGATCCTTGAGGCGGCGCGGATGGATGGCGCCAGCTTGCGCGCGGAAATCCTGTATGTGCTGACGCCGATGGCGGTGCCGGGCATCGCCTCGACCATGCTGCTCAACATCATCCTCGCCTGGAACGAGGCGTTCTGGACGCTGCAACTGACCACGCATGACGCAGCCCCGCTGACGCAATTCATCGCCAGCTACTCCTCTCCCGAGGGGCTGTTCTACGCCAAATTGTCGGCGGCCAGCACCATGGCCATCGCCCCGATCCTGATCCTTGGCTGGTTCAGCCAAAAGCAACTTGTCCGCGGCCTGACCTTCGGCGCCGTGAAGTAATCAAGGGAAAACAGCACCATGGGCAAGATAACCCTGTCATCCGTCCGCAAATCCTTCGGCGAGGTGGATGTGATCCCCTCCATCGACCTGTCCATCGAAGATGGGGAATTCGTCGTCTTCGTCGGCCCGTCGGGCTGCGGCAAATCCACCTTGCTGCGCCTGATCGCGGGGCTGGAGGATACCACGTCCGGCACAATTTCAATCGACGGGCAGGATGCGACCGACCTGCCGCCCGCCAAGCGCGGCTTGGCGATGGTGTTCCAGTCCTATGCGCTTTACCCGCATATGTCGGTGAAAAAGAACATCCTGTTCCCGCTGAAAATGGCCGGAATGGACCCGGCCGAGGCGGAAAAGCGGGTGGCAAACGCCGCCAAGGTGCTGAACCTGACCAACTACCTTGATCGCCGCCCCGGCCAGTTGTCGGGCGGTCAGCGCCAGCGTGTCGCCATCGGCCGCGTGCTGGTGCGCCAGC